>NZ_JAJCGT010000109.1:0-1252 GCF_020553185.1 Blautia sp. MSK18_10
ACTCCAACCTGATCTACTCTGCATTTGATCCACGTTTCAACGTTGTTTCTCTTCCATTCGTCTATGATTCTTACGACGATGCAGATGCGAAATTCGATGGCGAAGCTGGTGAAAAACTGAAAGAAATCCTTGGCGAATACGGACTCCACTGCATGGGTATCGCAGAAAACGGTTTCCGCGAGATCACAAATAGCAAACATGAAATCAAATCTGTAGATGATATGAAGAACCTGAAGGTTCGTGTAGCAGGTTCCAACCTTCTGATGGAATGCTACAAGAGATGGGGTGCTGATGCCACCAACATGAACTGGTCAGAGACTTACACAGCACTTCAGCAGAACACGGTTGAAGGTGAGGAAAATCCACTTCCTGCTATCGACGCAGCAAGCGTTCAGGAGGTTCAGCCTTACTGCTCCATGTGGGATGCGATTTATGACTGTCTGTTCTTCTGCATCAATCAGGATATCTATGACGGCCTCACACCAGAACAGCAGGCAGTTGTTGACGAATGTGGCCAGAAGGCAGTTGAGTATGAACGTTACATCAACCGTTCCAGCGACAATGAGATCAAAGAACGCTGGGAATCCAAAAACGGCGTAACCTTCACAGAGAAAGCAGATATGGATATCGATTCCTTTAAAGAAGCTGTAGACGGCGTAGACGAATGGTTCGTAAATGAGCTGAAGAGCCAGGGCTACGAAGACGGCCAGGATCTGGTTGATCTGTTTACCAAATAATCCTTACGGTTACAAAACTCCATAAAAATAAATGAACAGGGTATGAAGTTTCATCAGATTACGATGAACTTCATACCCTGTTTTGTTTTTAATAATATAGAACGTAAAGTACTTGATATCTTCTATTTTTCACGTTATACTGAACAAGTATAATTGAACAGACCCGGATGCAAAGTTTCGCCCCCTGCCCTCCAGTTTCACGAAAGGAGGGTGATGCCCGATGAACACAATGGAAGCCCTTACTTTATTGTTAGTAATTTTTACGGCATTGACTTACATAGATCAACATAAAAAGAAATAAGCATCCCACCGCCCAAAGTTGGATGCTTAATTTCTTTACTCATTAATTATACCGAGGGCAACCGGAACACGCTTCCGATCATCTTCTAAGTAGATTATACAATGGGGCACCTGATTTTTCAAGTGCCCTTTTTTATAAAGTAAAGCAGACATTCGCAATCGTTACTGTTCACTCCGTTCACAGTAACGTAGCCAAAATTCATTCCAGATTGCCT
>NZ_JAJCGT010000110.1:0-1236 GCF_020553185.1 Blautia sp. MSK18_10
ATAAAAATCTGTGATGACTGACAGATTTTTATTTCAGGATAATCATAAATGATAGTATTATTAAAAATAGAAAAGCGAAATGGAGGGAGAAAGATCGCAAGAAAATTAAGGGACTGGTATCCGGGAGCAATTTACCACATCATGCACAGAGGAGTGAGAAGAAAACCAATGCGTATTGTCTGATGACAAACCATGTCCATCTGCTGCTTGAAATAGGCTATATAGAAATCGGGAAGTTTATGATTATATGAAAAAGTGTTTGGAATCATCTTGACAATATGTCGAATACGACATATTATAATTATAAAGAGGAAGGAGCATACTAATGTACGAGATCATTTTATATGATACAGAAGATGGAAGATGCCCTGTGCAGGAATTATTGGATTCTCTGGAGCCTAAGTTGCTGGCAAAAACATTGCGGATAATTGACTTGCTGGAAATGAACGGTCCATTGCTTCGTGAGCCATATTCAAAACCATTGGAGAATGGAATATTTGAGCTTCGTACCAAGCAGGGATCAGATATTACAAGAGTACTGTATTTCTTTATTGTAGGCAAGAAGGCAGTGCTGACCAATGGATTTATAAAAAAATCGCAGAAGACACCAAAGGCAGAAAAAGAACTGGCAAAGAAGTATAAAGCAGATTATGAACGGAGGTATGGCGATGAGTAGCTATAAGGATTATAAAAAAAGAGCGTTGCAGAATCCGAAAGTCAAGGCAGAATATGATGCACTGCAACCGGAATATGATATTATTCAGGCGATGATTGACGCAAGAGTGCAGCAGAATATGACACAGAAAGATTTATCAGCTAAAACCGGAATTACGCAGGCAGATATAAGCCGGATTGAGAACGGAACAAGAAATCCCAGCCTGAGTATGGTGAAAAAACTTGCACAGGGATTAGGGATGCAATTAAAGTTGGAATTTGTTCCGATGCCAACAAAAAATAAAATGTAAAGAGTATGAGAAAATAGGAACCGCAGGAATTTTCACCTGCGGTTTTTCTCGGGTACGCGCGGGGTCATGTATTTTGGGCCAGATCCCATGAAATATCGATAAAGAAAATAAACCGGGATTAAAAGTTATATAAAAGAAACATAAAATATCTTGCAAAAACCTATCATGAGTGATAAAATTTCATAAATGAGTTATCAGAGATGGGATAGGGAGACGAGCAAATGCAGGAGAACATGAAAGAATACCTGACAGAAAAGGAAGCCAGGGAAAA
>NZ_JAJCGT010000111.1:0-1136 GCF_020553185.1 Blautia sp. MSK18_10
AAGACCTTTCCGTTACCGGAAGGGGTTTTAAAAGTTCTCTGATAAAATATCTTGCTCCGATATTATACGATGCCGACAGGTCACAGTTATATCTTTTTCCTGTCTGGAATACACAAAGACTGTGATTTTTCGGGTCACGGGACACACTTCCGGAGCCATCGTATGCAAGACTGCTCGTATTCCATGCGCAGACTCTGGATACCCGCATTCCTTTTCTGTGTGCCTGATGCTCACAGCGTTTCTGGATATCCCGTTTTCTCCACAGATGCAGTTTCTGTTTTTTCTTTCCGGATATCTTTCCCTGCATTTCCAGATACTCGAATACGATCACATCTGCATGGTTCTCTTCTGCATTTTTTACGATCGCTCCTGCAATTTTTCTTCCCAGCTCTATGTTCAGGCGTTTCGTATATGCCCATCTTCCCCGTAACTGCGCAGAGCTGTGTTCCCTCTGGAATCTTCGGATTCGGCCCAGTGTTCGGTACATCCGGTCTTTTTCACTGGGATGATTGATAAATTTTCTCCCCAGGACAGTTCCGTCTGCCCGCATAATGGTACAGACCGCATCGGTATTGATTCCCAAGTCCACACTACAGATGATCTGTTCTTTTACCGGTGTCTTCGTAAGTGTCACTTCTTCCGTATAAGAAAAACGCAGGAAATATTTATGGTGCCTTTTCTCCAGTGTCGGGGCTGATGCCTTTTTCCCCCACCAGTTCCTGCGCAGATATTCCATATCTGTGTGATTTAAACGCACACAAAACCATTTCCAGTCATGACCATCATACAGTTTCAGGTATGCTTCGTCTTTTCCTTCTTTTTCCTCTCTGTACATGACATCACGATAAAAAACAGGCATGGCATGATTCTCATACGCCAGTCTGGGTTTCCCTGCTTGTTCTCCTGACTTTTCCCACAGATCCATCCGTGTTTCGTAAGAAGATACACTTCCCAATGCATGCTGGATTGCGGCTCGCCTCAGGTAGGACGGCATCTTCGGAAAGCGAAGATCAAAATCAAAGCGTGCAGGATTCTTTTTTGTAGTATGCACCAGATGCTCTGCAGCATTAAACCGCCTTTTGGCATCCGGTATCTCTGCCAGTTCTTCCCACACCTGCTCATATATTTCTGTCAGG
>NZ_JAJCGT010000112.1:0-1044 GCF_020553185.1 Blautia sp. MSK18_10
CAATAATTTTTTCAGCCAATTTATTATGAAGACTATTGCCAAATTCATCAATGATCAGCATTCCGGCATTTTCTATTACCCTGATCAGATGAGGCATCAAATCGGCAAATACCTGGTTTCCCTGCGATTCGCCCTTGTTGCCATAGAGCAATTCCACTTCTTCGTTTCAGGATTAATCCTTAATAACTGACAACTTCTAATATTAATATATTTATGAAAGAATTCTTCCAACAATTCAAGCGATCCACAATATTCAAACTCTATTGCGCTAAACTCCAATGTCACATTACATTTATAGACTTTTCATCAACTTTTTACTAATTCATTATTTTATTTATCGGTTAGTTAGATGTCGAGTAGACGCACCCCTTGCGGTCGTACGCCCCTCACAGAATCCGGACTTGCGGCTTTCCCGCATCCGGCTCTTTGCGAAACGAATCGTTCACATTTATCAATTATATACACTGACATATATTCGGGGTCTTACCAGTGGATAGCTGTTATCTATCATATTCAGAAATTCTACCCAGTTGTAGCTTTTCTTTTGACTCCTCCGATTTAGACAGTAGAATAAACTTTTCATTACGTGGTATCGAAATGCTGTTATTCTTTCTGTATTGTCTGTGATTCCATAGTAATGGTAATAACCAGTCAGTATCTGATTGAGTTTAGCAGTAATCTCTTTCAGTTTCCATGTTTTCATGTGTCCCATCAGTTGATTTATTTCTCTACATTTCTTCGCAAACTTCTTCTTACTGGTTTTCCTCTTCACTCTGAATCTACCATTCTTGCTTTTGGAACAGTAGTGTGTAAAACCTAGGAAAGTAAAGGTACCTGGCTTCGTTCCACTTTTACTGCATCTTTCCTTTGCGTATCGTCCGAACTCTATCAGCCTGCTCTTTTCTTCTTCAAGGCTTAATCCAAAGTGTCCCATTCTATGTTTTAAGTGTTCATAGAACCATACTGCATCTGATTTGTATTGGAATGTCACCACAAAGTAGGTAGACCCAAGGAACCTCCCCTTGAGTCCCCATCAGAACCGTA
>NZ_JAJCGT010000113.1:0-1043 GCF_020553185.1 Blautia sp. MSK18_10
TTCCGTTCTTTACTACTACTTTTACTGGATAACTCCATGCCCCAAACCTTTTCCCGGACACATTTCCATCATAATAATCCCTGTTGTACGCATGGATTCCCAGATAATACGTGCCGTTTTTTACATTTGTGAAGGTGATGGTCTTTGCATCCTGATTCTTCGCCACCTTCACATAATTCTCAGGTCTGTCAACCCAGCTTTTCTTTGTCAGAACCGCATCGAAACCTTCGCTGTTTGCGCAGTCATAAGCCACTGCCTTAATAGTTGACCCCTGTACTTTCACATCTTTTATCGTTGCTCCTTCCGGATAAGGCGGTGCAATATGAGGACAATTCTGGGAAATTATATAAGATAATTCTATTCCTCCTGTGATGGAAACCTTAAAAATATCAGTAGCTACCTGTTCTTCTGCTTTCGGAAAAACCTGAATTATCGTATTTTCCCCCGGCATAACAACTCCCGTGTCTTCGTCAATATAGAACCATGCCCTGAAATGTTCCGTATCCTCAAAATCAACTGTGACAGGTTTTTGCCCATTGTTGCATATTGTAATCAACCGTGATGGGCACATCAACATATCCGGCTCTGGTTCTACATCATCCCATGAATCGTACTCTTCCTGAGTAATTGTGAGAAATCTCGTACCACTATTTGGTACACAGTTAACCTCGTAATCCTCCTCTGATTCCCCACGAACGAGAACCCGTATCCTGCACTCTGCCTGAATTCCTTCTTCTGTTTCCATGACAAAAGTTTCTTCATGAATCCCCTGAGAAAGATTTGGCTTTACATAAATATCCACTGCAACAGCTTCTCCGGGCTTAACCTTATTCCCAACTTTCATCGGAAGTCTTCCCTCATATAATAATGGATGCTCTAAATGTTCAAGTCTAAAATCATTCAATTCTGAAATGGATTTGATCTGCCAGCTCTCTGTACCTGTATTTTTTATCTCTAGCCTTTCCCAACCGCCGCCGTTTACTCCAGCCTGTCCCAAATCAAGGATTTCACTAGAAACTGTCGCCTCATATTTCTCATATCTC
>NZ_JAJCGT010000114.1:0-887 GCF_020553185.1 Blautia sp. MSK18_10
CTAGAGCGTGTCTGAAAAACATTTTAAATTGTTTATTTTAACCAAATTAATATTGAGGCGATACAAATAAATCCCAAGTAGGTTGCAGCTAATTTGTCATAACGTGTAGCGATTCGTCGGAATGCTTTTAATTTCAGAAAATACTTTTCTACTAAATGGCGTTCTTTGTATAACCACCAATCACAATGACGTTCAAATTTAGCTCCCTTTCGGGATGGAATGGTTGGCTCTCCACCGCGGGCGTACACATAATCAAGTAATTTATTACTGTCGTATCCTCGGTCAGCTAACACATTGCTTCCGTTTATTTCAATTTGATCGAGCAAAGGGATTGCATAATTGATATCATTACGCTGTCCCTCACTGATCATTAAATAAACTGGATATCCATAGGCATCTACTGCCGCATGGATTTTGGTGCTGGCTCCTCCACGGCTATGCCCGATTTCATTTGAAGGCCCCCTTTTTTTGCACCGGCACTATGCTGGTGCGCCTGGATAATAGAAGCATCAATGGATAATTCTTCCAATTCTGCTTCAAGACTTAAAATACGGAAAATATTATCAAGGATACCATCATCGATCCATTTTCGGAATCGGCTATAGACAGTTTTCCATGAACCATAACGTTCAGGAAGATCGCGCCAAGGTGCCCCACTACGTGCAAGCCATACAATTCCATTCATAATGATACGATTGTCTTTCCTTGGACGTCCTTGTTTTCCAGTATTTTCAGGAGGTAATAAAGGTTCAATGCGAAGCCATTCTTCATCAGTCAACTCATATCGTCTCAACATAGTGAACACCCCTTTTTCTTTATTTTATCATGAAAAAGGGAAATAAAACATGCGTTTTGTGCAATTTTTATTTTTCAGACACGCTCTAGAG
>NZ_JAJCGT010000115.1:0-873 GCF_020553185.1 Blautia sp. MSK18_10
TATGCAGCATCCAAGCTCTGGAATGTCTGTAATTACGAGCGTCAGCATTACAAAGAAACAGGGATGGAGCAGTATCCTGACTGGTACTATCAGAAAAAAGCCCATAAAGAGGATCTGTGGTATAAACAACTCCCGTCCCAGACCGCCCAGGAAGTCTGCAGGTTGCTGGACAAGGCATGGAAGTCTTTTTATGCCCTGAAAAGAACCGGGGGGATCGAGACTCCCAGACCGCCGCGGTTTAAGCAGGAAAGTATCCCCATTACCTATATGCAGATGGGGATCGTGCATGAGCGGGATACGGGCAGAGTCCGCCTGTCCCTTCCAAAGACATTAAAAAAATATATGGAAGAAACATATCAGATCCATGAAAACTTTCTTTACCTTGAAAATAAGATTTTCAGGGGCATGGACCAGATCAAACAGTTGCGGATCTATCCGCCGGAGAAGGGAAGCTGTAAAATTATTGTTGTTTATGAGGTTCCTGACCAGGAAAAACTTCCACAGAACGGACATGAACTGTCTATTGATCTGGGGCTTCACAACCTTATGACGTGTTATGATTCCGAAAATGGGAAGACGTTTATCCTGGGCAGGAAGTACCTTGAATTGGAAAGATATTTCCATAAAGAGATCGCAAGGGTGCAGGCCCAGTGGTATGGGCAGCAGTCCGGAAAGGGAGTAAAGCATCCGGTCACATCAAAACATATCAGGAAGTTATATAAGAGAAAACAAGACTCAGTAACGGACTATCTGCACAAGATCACAAGATATCTTGCAGAATACTGCCGGGAACAGGAGATCACCTGTGTCGTTACAGGGGATATCCGGAACATCCGGAGAGAAAAAGACCTGGGACACAGGACAAACCAGAAG
>NZ_JAJCGT010000116.1:0-784 GCF_020553185.1 Blautia sp. MSK18_10
ATTATCAGGAAGAAAAAAAGATGCTGAAAAATACGCCGGCCGGATATAAAAAAGAATATCCATGGCTGAAAGAGGTAGATTCTCTTGCGCTGGCGAATGTACAGTTAAATCTGGAAGGGGCTTTCCGGAAATTTTTCCGGGAACCGGGAGTGGGATTTCCGCATTATAAATCAAAAAAACATTCGCGGAAATCCTATACAACGAATATGGTAAATGGGAATATCTGTCTGCAGGACAGGTTCCTGAAACTGCCAAAGATGCAGCCGGTAAAAATAAAACTCCACCGTATGATCCCGGAGGGAGGGAAGCTGAAATCAGTGACTGTGAGCAGGGAACCGTCCGGAAAATATTTTGCCAGCCTGCTGTTCGACTGTGAAAACCAAACAGCGGAGAAAAGACAGGCGGAAAAATTCCTGGGGATGGATTTTGCCATGCATGGGATGTGTGTATTTTCTACCGGTGAAAGAGCCGGATATCCCATGTTTTACCGGAATGCAGAGAAAAAACTTGCCCGGGAACAGAGAAAACTTTCCAGATGTGAAAAGGGCAGCCGTAACTATCAGAAACAGAAGAAAAAGGTTGCTTTATATCATGAAAAGATAAAGAACCAGAGGAAGGATTTCCAGCATAAGCTCAGCCACAGCCTTGCAGAAGACTATGACGCAGTATGTGTGGAGGATCTGAACCTGAAGGGGATAGCCGGAGGCCTGCATTTCGGAAAAGGGATACAGGATAACGGATACGGTCAGTTCCTTTCCATGCTTGGATATAAGCTGGAAGAACG
>NZ_JAJCGT010000117.1:0-779 GCF_020553185.1 Blautia sp. MSK18_10
CTGCAGAAGGCTTGTCTTCTTGCCTGTGGGATCATTCCCAGGGAAGGACATACTCTGGGTGAAATACTGGAACGTCTTGGCAGTGGTTTTGTTATGCATTCTGAGGTAACAAATGTTCCCAAAGGTTCCGGTCTTGGCACCTCATCTATTCTTTCGGCAGCCTGTGTGAAGGCAGTGTTTGAATTTATGGGAATCGCATATACAGAAGAAGATTTATATGCCCATGTACTGGCAATGGAGCAGATCATGTCTACAGGAGGCGGATGGCAGGATCAGGTCGGAGGTATTACATCTGGTCTTAAATATATTACCTCCATGCCTGGGCTTCAACAGCAGCTTCAGGTAGCACACATAGAGCTTTCACCGCAGACAAAGAAGGAACTGGATGAGAGATTTGTCCTGATCTATACAGGGCAGAGGCGTCTGGCGAGAAATCTTCTCCGTGATGTGGTGGGGCGCTATGTGGGCAATGAACCGGACAGTCTGTTTGCGTTGGAGGAGATCCAGAAAACAGCAGTACTGATGCGCTTTGAACTGGAGCGTGGAAACGTAGACGGTTTTGCGAAGCTTCTGGATTATCACTGGGAACTGAGTAAGAAAATAGATGCCGGAAGCAGTAACACTTTGATTGAGCAGATTTTCAGCAGTATTGAGGAACTGGTGGACGGAAAGCTGGTATGTGGTGCCGGTGGTGGCGGTTTCCTTCAGGTGATACTGAAAAAGGGTGTGACAAGGCAGATGGTAGAAGAACGTCTGAAAGAAGTATTTATGGACAGCCT
>NZ_JAJCGT010000118.1:0-767 GCF_020553185.1 Blautia sp. MSK18_10
AGAAAAGTTTAAATTGGTTTGAGAAAGAGAAAAGTAAATTCTGTAAAGTTGACTTTACAAAACCTGAAAAACAGAAAGAGAGCTACCAGACAGCAGAAGAAAAAAACAGAACGGACAAAAAAGACGGACTGATTACATAATAGGAAACTGAAAGTTTGAAACAAAGGGATAGTGGATAGAGAATAAATTTTGACATCACAAATAAGCCATCTTTAGGTGGCTGAAAAATTGAATATAAACGCAACACCTAATCAGGAAACTGACAAAGGATCGTCTTTGATAAAATAACCTCTTTGCTTAAGCAGATTAAGTGCCTGTGAAGTAGTTAACACTTTTTCTTTATTCACAGGACGGGAGTCAAGAAAACCTTCCGGTGTATATGGCTTTAAATCTGTGAGTATGTGCCAGATAGCGGTCAGGATCATACGGCAGCAATGACGGCTTTCTTGTGACCACGGCGTGCTTTGATGCGACGGTAACGGTCTGTAAATTCAGGATGTTTCTTATAGCACTCCCAAAAAATACTGCACATTCTTGACAACAGGTCTATGATAGAGTCAAGAGGTGATTATTATGTTGCATGATGAAACACGAAAACTGCTTATTGAAGCTTGGAATAAAACGCACAATGCAAAAGAAATCTACATCTACAGATTTTCTTCCATTGAATTTAAATAACGAAACTTATCTTTACAGAGATTGGGTTCCTGCAAAGGTAGAAAAAAGCGGCTTTTCAAGCCGCTTTTTCTGCATAGTTAAATATGTTA
>NZ_JAJCGT010000012.1:0-85369 GCF_020553185.1 Blautia sp. MSK18_10
ATACTGCAAGGAATAGACATATCCCCTACCATATGAAAGTTTGTTTTTATCTATATTAAATATATCTTTTTCCATATAAATATTATACCATATGTATTGGTTTATGTAAACATTTGTTCTGTTGTTTAGTAAAAAAATTTGCGCGTCTAACTCATCACTGAAAGTAACGAGAATGCGACGCGCAGTTATTCAACCATTGTGCGGAACACATCATCAAAAATCGTATTGTTCATTTAATTCCTCCTTATTATAACATTTTCCCAGAGCTTTGAGAACCTCCAAAACAACCCTTAATCAACCATGAACTGTTTTATTCCCACCTCCCGTTCAGGCAAAGCCAACGGGCAGAATGTTATAATATTCAGGAATGTTTGCTTTACCATTATAAAATTTAAATTATCTTTGTGAAAATGTCGGCGAACGCCAGAGAAACCCGTTATGAACCGCCAGACCTGGCACGGGTGATATAAGATTTTCACTATAGTCTATAGTTTAAAATATGCTGTTCAAAAAAACAAGTACTATTTCACACGTTACTGTTCAATTACTGTTCCAAAACAAAAAACATTACCTGTAAAATCAAATCCCCACACATCCAATAACCAGCGCAGGGAAAGTGTTTCTTTTCTGTGCATTTGCAGGCATCTTAGAGATTCTTAGGCGAAAAAAATCTGCGTTATGAGCCGGCTGCTTCACGTGTCTGAGCGAAGCCTGCAGCGGAGCGAGTTTGACAAGACGGCTCATGCTTTTAGCAGATTTTTTTCGCCTTAGAAGCTCTTAGATGCCGAAACCGCACAGAAAAGAAACACTTTCCCTGCGCGTCCCCTCCCTGATTTTGTCTCCCCCTCAAAAAATTTGTTGTCTTTTCTCCAAAAAAGTGTATAATACGTATAATACAATTTAATCGAACATTCATTGACAATTACCGGTTTTTAGTTCTGTCAGTCACGGTATAGAAATGTCGGACTTTCAGCTAAGAGGGAATCAGGTCAGAATCCTGAACAGTCGTGCTGCTGTATACGTGCAGCCATATCTCATATCCATTGCATCGTTATGCGAGAAGGAGAGACATGGCGTTACTGCGTGAGTCAGAATACCTGCTATAAACTGCCGCCATTAACTACACGCAATAGGAAATGGAAGGGTGATCTTCTTTAGTGTTCTCTTTTTTACAGAAGTATCATCCTTACATATGTTTTCTCTGTTCCTTTTAAGGAATATAGAACACCGGCAGTTATTGGTACCTTGTTATTTTTATCATAGTCCATACTACTCCCATGCAGAGAAAACAACATTGTCTATCAGCAAAGGAGTATTTTTTTATGTCAAATTCTCTGACACTTACGCGTCGTAACTGCGGACAGTATATTGAGAAGAATATGGAACTTCCACAAAACTGCCGCTCTATCTCAGCAGAAACCTTTTTTAACAGACCTGATATTCGTTCTGTGGTATTTCCCTATGAAATGGAACAGATTGGAAACAAAGCCTTTCAGGGATGTTCCCGGTTAAGCAGAATAGAGCTTCCTGAACATCTGCAAAAACTTGGCATAGGGGTATTTTCAGACTGCATTTCTCTGAAAAAAGTCAAAATTCCCGCCAGCCTTACCAGTATTCCAAAAAATGCATTTAACAATGGCCGAAAACTGAACAGTCTGGAGTTCGCCCCGAACAGCAAACTGACATTTATCGGTCCGAATGCCTTTTCAGAATGCGCTACTCTTACGGAAGTTGTTTTCCCTGCCTCTCTGGAAGAAATCGATGACAGGGCTTTTTATAAATGTAAGAAACTGAGTTGTATTTCTTTTCCGGGGGGGGATTTAAGGGTTATCGGAAAGCAGGCTTTCTATTTCTGCGGAATGGATTCGCTGCAGCTGCCTGATTCGCTGGAAGTCCTTGATGAGAGTGCTTTTTTTAAGTGCTGTAATCTGACCTCTGTGGTGATTCCGCCCAATGTCAGATACCTTGGAAAATGGATCTTTCATGGATGTAACCGCCTGCAGTATCTGGAGATTCGCCATGATCCTGAATTTATCGGGGAATGGATCATCAACAAAGCGGCTACGATCCGCTGTTATAAAGGTTCTAAAGTAGACAGATACTGCCAGCAGTCAGGATTCAAAGTAGAATACTTTTCCTAATAACAACAAAATCTGTATTGAACAGACAAAAAAGAGGAATGTTTATGAATGATACTTTTACTTATTTTCAAAAGAAGGGATGTACTGTTTTTTCTTTTCCGGGAAAAACAAGGGTTCTTAGCACCAGTCCTCTTAATGGCGGGATCACTGCTCATCTCACGCATGCTTTAAATATCAACTGCATGAATGGTGCCTATGAATGTGAAATGCTTGGAAACACCTATGAGGAAGACCTGAACATTCATACAAAAGAGCTGGGAATTGATCCGCAGACAGCAACCGCACTCAGCACAGCGGCATGGACTGAACTGTGTGCTGTTGAGAAAATCTGTTATCAGGAGTTATCCGTGACTGCTGCTGTTACAGGGGGAATTGATTCAAACGGAATGTGTCCGGGAGATCCTTCTTCTTACTATGAAAGAAACGGCGCTTACGAGATGCTGCCACCCGGTACGATCAATGTTTTTATCTATATCAATCAGAATGTTACAGAGGCAGCCATGGTCCGCTCAATGATGATTGCTTCGGAGGCAAAAGCAGCGGCCGTTTCACATCTCTTACTTGGAAGCTGTTATTCAGAAGAAATCGCGACAGGTTCTGGTACTGACGGAATGGTGATTGCCTCGGCTATGGAGGGAGAGCTGACACTTACCGATGCCTCCGGACATTCCAAGCTTGGAGAGCTGATTGGCAGGGCAGTCCGTATGGCAGTAAAACATGCCCTGATGAAACAGACAGCTGCCTGTGGTCCGAGACAGTTTCAGGTTCTTGTTCGTACTGGCAGATATGGAATCACCCCGGGAACTCTGTGGGATTTTTATACAGAGCATGAGATTCTTTTTCATGCATACAATATTAGTTTTAAGAAAGCTTCTGAGCTGGAAGGAATACTTCTATCGCGAAACAGAAACAGCAATCTGGTTTTATGTGTGTCTCTTTATCTTCATCTGATGGATCAGCTTCGCTGGGGACTAATCATGGAACCGGAGGCTGTCCGAGAGGGAAAAAGGCTGCTTCTTTATGGACTGTACTGTGGACGGGATACTTATCTGGGCGATGTTTATCCTGAAGATGTATGGAAGAACGAAGTACTGAAAACATTTTCACTTAAAGAACAGCTGATTTATATTTTAATCTGTTATTTTTCTGTCAGATCATAGTTGGATCATCACATTTTTATGGTAAAAATATTCTATGCCTGCTTTCTCCTGATGAAATACAAAAGGGAAGTGAATAGAATAAGTTCAATGTCCACTCACTTCCCTCCTGAAATCGTTGAAATCTATATACACATTATAAGGGAAAAGCCGCAAAAAAGCGAATCCGGGTGGTTGTGGATAAAGTAAAAATGACGGATAAAAAACAGTACATAACATCAATAAAAAAATTTAAAATTCGTCATTTTTACTAATGCCCTATGCAAGGGTCTGAACAATAACCTAACATCAAGCATCAGGTAAACTAATAAACAGCCTGAAGAAAACTCTCCAGACTGTTTTTATCATTTCTGTGCGAAATACTCTTTTGTAAGTGTAATGGCGGTTCCTGAAAGCAGGAATACACCAATTAAGTTGGGGATTGCCATGAGACCGTTGAATGTCTCAGCAATGCTCCAGAGAAGCCCCAGATCTACAGTTGCGCCAAGGATTGCCACTAATGAATAGGCAATCATAAATGGGCGGATAACTTTTGCAGAGAATAAGAATTCAATGCAGCGTGCTCCGTAAAGTCCCCATCCGATAATCGTTGAGAATGCAAAACAGCACATGGCAACTGCCGTAAAGATGGAAACCCAGCCTCCGTATGTAGCAGTAAATCCGGAAATTGTAAGTTCTGCACCTGCCGCTGCACCGTAATTTACCGGCACGCCGCTTACAAGGATTACAAGTGCTGTCAGAGTACAGATCACGATCGTATCTGCAAATACCTCAAAAATACCAAACATACCCTGTTTTACAGGTTTGCTTGTATCCGCACAGGCATGAGCGATAGACCCTGTACCAAGTCCGGCTTCATTGGAGAAAATACCTCTGGAAACACCCTTTTTCATACTGAGGAAAAAGCTTCCGATCACACCACCTGTCACTGCTGACGGATTAAAGGCTCCATAAACAATATCATGGAAAACTGCCGGAACTCTTCCGATATTTAAGATCACAACGCCCAATGCAAGTGCAATATAAAACAATGCCATAAACGGCACCAGCTTCTCGGAAACACTTCCGATTCGCTTGATACCGCCCAGCAGTACCATACCAACCAGCAGCGTGATCACAATTCCAAGGATCAGATTCAGTCTGCCTGTGGAAGACTCTGAGATCACATTAAAGTTAATAAGAGCTGTATCAATTGCTGTTGTAATGGTATTTACCTGAGTAGCATTACCTGTTCCAAATACAGTCAGTACACCAAATGCAGAATAAAGAACTGCAAGAAATCTCCAGTTCTTTCCCAGACCATTCTTAATATAATACATAGGTCCGCCTACATAATCCCCATGTCTGTTTCTCTCACGGAAATGTACTGCCAGAGTAACCTCTGTAAATTTCGTGCACATTCCAAGGAGTGCGGAAACCCACATCCAGAATACAGCTCCCGGTCCGCCGATGGCGATAGCTCCGGCAACACCGGCAATATTTCCGGTACCTACCGTACCTGCCAACGCAGTACAGACTGCCTGAAAAGGTGTCATGGAACCGTCAGAGGCCTCTTTCTTCTTAAAAATTCTTCCCAGTGTGGTTTTAAGCGCATACGGGAATTTGCGGATCTGGACAAAACCGGTCCGCAGGCTCAGGTAAAGCCCTACGCCGATAATACAGATCATAGCCGGGACACCCCAGATAAAATTATTTACGACGTTATTGATGGATTCAATTGTCTGAAGCATGTTAAATAAACCTTTCTTTCGTGTAATAATAACAGTTTAGCACTTTTTTCACCGTATGTACAGAAAAATTCTATTAAGATAAAGCATTAAAGCACAATAAGTTAACAGCGCAAACAGATACGATCAGCCGCTCCACTGCTTGCCATACCCATATCACTGCTTCACAGTTTGAGCAAAAGTCAAAATAACGTATAAATTTGTCATAATTTCAGTAGCATTTCCTCACCCAAACCTCTATTATTGTAAATATGAAATCAAGGAACACACCTGTGTATTTTCTAACAGTACTTAAGCGTTTCAGTTATTCGGTGTAGCGCCGCGTAGCAAAGCGGATGATTTTATCCGCTTGACCATTTTCAACCTAAGGAGGACATGACAAAATGATTCAGAAATATACTTACGGAACCCCATTTGAAACCGATGCCATCGTAACTTCCATCCCGGCTTCTGAGGGAACTCCTGCATACGGAACTATCTCCACAGAGAACGGCTTCTCTTTTACTTATGACATGGATGACAACGATGTTGTCTATGGTCTGGGCGAATCAAACCGCGGAATCAACAAACGTGGATACGTTTATGAAAGCAACTGTTCCGACCAGCCAAACCATACAGAAGATAAAATCTCCCTCTACGGAGCACATAACTTCATCGTAATCTCCGGAAAACAGACTTTCGGTCTCTTCGTTGATTATCCCGGAAAACTGAAGTTTGATATCGGTTACACACTCTCTTCCCAGTTAAAGATCACCTGTGAGGATGCAAATCTTTATCTGTATGTGATCGAGGGTGAAACCCCTTACGATATCGTAAAACAGTTCCGCAAAATCATCGGAAGAAGCTATATCCCGCCTAAATTCGCATTTGGTTTCGGTCAGAGCCGCTGGGGATATACAACTGCTGACGACTTCAGAAAAGCCGCTGACGGATATCGTGAAAACAATATTCCGATCGATATGGTATACATGGATATCGATTATATG
The DNA here is from genome assembly GCF_020553185.1 of Blautia sp. MSK18_10. Classification (NCBI taxonomy): domain Bacteria; kingdom Bacillati; phylum Bacillota; class Clostridia; order Lachnospirales; family Lachnospiraceae; genus Blautia; species Blautia sp. MSK18_10. The sequence goes on from NZ_JAJCGT010000012.1 coordinate 6,012, forward strand.
GAAGACTACAAAGATTTCACAGTCAATCAGGAAAACTTTCCTGACTTTGAGGCCTATGTCAATGAAATGAAAGAAAAAGGCATCCACCTTGTCCCGATCATCGATGCAGGTGTTAAGGTAGCGGCTGGCTATGATGTTTATGAAGAAGGCGTTGAGAAGAACTACTTCTGCAAACGTGAAGACGGAAGTGATTTCGTTTCCGCTGTATGGCCGGGCTGGACTCATTTCCCTGATGTCCTGAATGCAGATGCCAGAGCATGGTTCGGACAGAAATACGAACGTCTCATTTCCAAAGGAATCGACGGTTTCTGGAATGACATGAACGAGCCTGCAATGTTCTGCACACCGGAAGGCGTTGCTGAATTAAAAGAATACATCAAAGACAACTTCATGGACAAGGAAGAAGCACCTGGATTTACACTCGGTGATAAAGTAAACGCCCTTGCAAACAATCCGGAAGATTACAAACGCTTCTATCACAATGTAAACGGTCAGAAAATCCGCCACGACAAAGTACATAACCTGTTTGGCTATAACATGACCCGTGCAGCAGGTGAAGCATTTGAAAAAATCGCACCTGGCAAACGTTTTCTGATGTTCTCCCGTTCCTCCTATGTGGGAATGCACAGATACGGCGGAATCTGGATGGGAGACAACAAATCCTGGTGGTCACACATCCTTCTGAACTTAAAGATGCTTCCATCCCTGAATATGTGCGGTTTCCTTTACACAGGTGCAGATCTGGGCGGTTTCGGTGCAGATACCACACGTGACCTGGTACTGCGCTGGCTGGCACTTGGTGTATTCACACCTCTTATGAGAAACCACTCCGCTCTGGGAACCAGAGAACAGGAAGCTTACCAGTTTGAAAATATCGAAGACTTCCGTCATGTGATCGGTGTCAGATATCGCCTTGTTCCATATCTGTACAGTGAATACATGAAAGCAGCATTAAACGACGACATGATGTTCCGTCCGCTGGCATTTGACTACACAGACGATGCATTCGCAACTCAGGTAGAAGATCAGCTTCTCCTCGGAAACGAAATCATGATCGCACCTGTTTACACACAGAATGCAAAAGGCCGCTATGTATATCTGCCGGAAGAAATGATGTTCGTAAAATTCCTGCCGGATGGAACAATTTCTCAGGAGATTCTTGAAAAAGGACATCACTATGTAGAAGTTGCCCTGAATGAAGTTCCACTGTTTATTCGCAAAGGAAAAGCAATCCCGGTTGCTGATGTTGCGCAGACAGTAAAGGATATCAATCCGGCTACGATCCGCATGATCGGATATGAGGGAGCTGAATATGACCGTTATGATGATGACGGAGTAAGTGCTCTGTAATTTAACCAAATCAATCAGATTTATCTGCCTCAATTACAGGAATTACCAGACAGCAGTTAGAATTGAACGAGAAGTCACCTCATAAAAAATAAAAAGAAACAGTCACATATATCCAATGAATATCAATATATTCTCTCGGTTATGTGGCTGTTTTCTTTGGGAAATCTGTTTTATTACAGCTTCACAATCATTGTATTTTCCTCTTTAAAAACTATTTCTCCCAATGAACTTAAAAGTGCTACATTAACCCCTTCATATTTTTGATATTCACAGCTTCCAATAAAAATATAATTCACCTCATATTTATCAAGCAGTTCCTGTACTTCTTTTTTATCTGTTGAAGTATAAATAGTTTCCACGTCTGTTCTTCTTTTGTTTTCTTCATCAAGATTATTTCGCCATAACCATTCATGAACATACCATCCTAATACCGTCGGCAATCCTGTCATAGCAGAAACCCGGTTGTCATAGTCTTTATAACTGTCGCCGCAAGCTTCAAGAACAGTTGGCTGACCTGTTATATTTTTATTCAGCCATCGTATTGCTGCCGCATCTTCAGGAATGGCATTTTCTAGATAAGCAGTTGCATTGAGAGTTTGGTATTTATTTTTCAGAGGAAAACCTGTAAACCAATTTGTTGTAGCATTTATGAAATATCCACAGGTAGATATAAGAAGTATTATTGCCATTCCCCCAACGGTTATCTGCACTTTTGATAATCTTACCTTTTTCTCATATCTATTATCCAATTTAGTTTCTTGCAAAATTTTTATTCTGTCTGCCACAAAAAATACCAAAATATACGACATCATAAGTGCAAAAAGTATATATGCCTGATAAGTCAGCTTAAACATAGTATTTGCTCTTGGTGCTGTTTTTTCATAGATATCTCTTACATAAACGATTTCCGGAATCAATATTAGTCCCATTGCACAAAGAGAAAGTACAACTCCGTATAAATCAGAAACATTAATTTTGTAAAATAAATTCCTGGTTTTTTTATTTGTAAAATTTCTATTTTTTATCAGCGTAGATACGACAAATAATCCACATATAAGCAATGGAAAAGCCCATAATACACAAAACTGATAAAACGCCGTATGAATTTTCACTATTCCGATTCCCTGTACCATAACACTTTTAAACTGTAAATGGAATGGTAACGAAATCAACACAGCAGTCAGCAGAAGTTCTATCCATTGCACAACGCTCCATTTTATACCGGTTCTCATATCTGAAGGTTTCATATCTGTAGAATTAAGATATCTCTTCAAATTTCCAAAAAACAGTGTTCCACATATTACAACATAATAAATCATAAAATCCCATGTATTTGAAAACAGGAAAATTCCAAGGAACAGTCCCAGCAGAAATATCTCTTTCTGTTTCCAGCTTTTACCGGAATTTCTTTTTATCCATGCATATAAAATCCCCAATACTGCCAAAACAAAAAACACATTAATCACATGCGCATGTAAATCCCCAAGAACAAAAGAATATGAAGGAAATTCATGAATTGTCTCGTCCCCTGTCACAGGTGGATCAAATCCTATAAATCGTGTTGTGCTTGGAAACCAGTAATCTTCTCTTATCCCCAGTAATGTAAAAATTTTTCCATATATAATATAATGAAGGTTTCCACTCATGGATACAGATAAACCTGCTAAAATACCTCCAAAATCTGTTATCCATGCTCTTCCCCTTTTACCTAATTTATCCTTAAGCATCTGGCGCACAAGACTAAATGGCAATACAAACGCAAATGCAGCTATCATGGTACGCATAAGATTGTATGTAATCTCTACCTTTGTTCCTGTAAGTTTCGTAAGAAACACCGCAAAATATTGACCACCATAATAGTAGTTAAAAGCTTTGCCAGCATACCACATATCTTCTGACGGAAGTGTTGTGCTATGCATCATAGACTTCATAAAACCAAAATCCATATATTTTTCAGTTCCATGAGCTGCCGGATGAAATCCTGCCATATATGTCCACAAAAGAAATACAACAAAGAAAATCACTTCTTCCCAATAAACAAGTTCCATATGTTTCCACGGAAAAACCTTTCTTTGTTTTCCATATATTCCATAAGCAATACTGCTCCCCCCACATAAGGTAGTAATTACGACAGAACTCAATGTGGTAAAGTGAACCACTTTTATAGAAGTCAAAATCCATACTCCATATCCGCATATCACTATTGCTATAACCTTTGAATTCATCCATCCATTATCATCAAAACCTTTGAATATCTGAGCCGTTATCGGCATAAATACCAATCCAAGAATCCATAAAATTTCCCACCATATCATGAATGTAAAGAAATCGGATCCTAACAGCCAAAAAGCAACTCCTATCAATAGCCCTGCTGCCAGCAACTTAAATTTATTTACTTTTTTCATAATAATATATTTCTCCATGATTTTTTTATATAATTAAGCAAAAAATATACCAGTCACTTCATCATATAAGCTACAATATCTCTATGTCTTTTTTTGCATCAATAAAACTGCTTATTTTATAGTACACAAAAAAGTCTGTTTTTACCAGACTTTTTTGTGTACTATATCATCTTTTAATTGTATATAACCGTCCATGATATTCTCAAACTGCTTTTTAAGATATAAAATTTATATCAATTACATAAATCCTCACAGTATTTTTCAAAATTTTGATATCTTCATCTCTTGAAATCTCATGACCCGGAAACATATATACACACAAACAGTGTCAATTCTTTCAAGCTTTTTTTATAGCAGTGCATCTACTACATTGATAATATCTCGTTTTTTTATCCAGTTTACTTCCCCCTTTCTAAATTATTCTTTATGTTTCAGTAAAATATTTTTCATTTTTCCTGCACATACGCATCCTCCAACTGTCAGGTTTGCCACGCCAATAGCAACAGCTATACTTTGTTTCTTATCCAAATACAAAATCAAACACAACATATACATACAAAATATTTGTACTTTTGCTTTTTTTCCATATCTTTCTTTTTCCCACTGTTCCAGACGTCGATTCTTACTATCCACAGGAACAAGAAAACACAGAATTATAAAATTTAAACTTTGTATAAAAACAAAACACACACTATTATCAGACTTATATCTGGTTGCCCATAATGCAACCGCAATAATCAATACAGAAATTACATAACACCGCTTTTGTGTATCAGCATGATAACCCCCTGCGTATTTTCTTAAAGCAATAAAACATATAAGAAAAACTATACTTTGTAAAAACACATGAAAGGCATATCCCATCAGCAGTGTAACAGCACTCATCATGCAGGAATTTTTTATTTTATCAAGTCCATATCGAATGATTTCTTCTTTTTCTTCTTCTGAAAAGGTCTGTATTTCCATATCAATGTTTTTTTAATTTTTTTACCGATTCTGGTACTTTGGGTTGATATGTAATCCATGAACATGTTTCATTTACATTCGAAGAAGCAGCTTTAATCGCAATTTTTTCAATGACTTTTTTTAATTCTTTTCTCATTTTCTTATTCTCCTTTCACATATATTTCATTTCTTCTTACTTTGTATTTGAATAATATCATATTTATTGCAAAATTTTCTAAAATGGCGAAATTCATATATAAATTGGCGAAATTCGTTTTTCGAAAACATATTGTGGTTTTTTATAAGGTTTTCTGTCACAATATTTTCCCTCTTGACTAATTTTCTGCAAAATAAAAGACAGCGCAGTCCTACCACTACACTATCTTTCATAGATTCTACATAATTTATAAGTACAGCATTACCTTTACAGTAAAAATCTGATTTGTATTCGAAACATCCATAAATCCCTGATATTTCTCTACCATCTTCCTGACATTTGCAAGACCAATGCCATGTCCTTTTTCTTCCTTCGTTGACAATAATTTATTTTTCTCTACATCCAATTCATGTTGAAAACTGTTTTTAATTTCCATGGAAAGCATACCCTTTTCATAGTATATATCCACTGACATCCATTTATCTTTCGTCTGTTTTGCTGCTTCTATTGCGTTCTCTATTCAGTTTCCCAAAATCACATTCAGATCAAATGCTGATATGCACAAATCAGATGGTACCTGCACCTCATACTCTACATGATTCAGTTTCTTTTTTGCCTGTCCCAGAAGATAATTTAGCAGACTGTCAAGATTCTTGTTCCCACAACTGACCAGTTCAGACTGGTTCTGCATATACTCCCCCATGTCCTGTATATATTTCTGAATTTCTTCATTATTCTGATTTCCAGCCATAAATGCAAGTTCTCCCAGATGATTTTCCAGGTCATGGCGTAGAGCTTTTACTTTCTCTTCCGATTGCATCAACACATCCAACTGGTGAGAATAAATGAGCATTTGTTTTTCCATAAGAGATTGTTCTTCCAGTTTCTTATACGCACTTATCAGAACATCATATAAATAGAAAATCTAGTTATCAACGCAAACATTTACTCTCTGTCCCTCCACACACGTTCCGCCAGTTGCTTTCTCACTGATTTCCGATATGGCTGGCTGATCGGAATTGTATCTCCGTTTTTCATTTTCACAGATTCATAAGAACATTCTTCGATATAATCAAAATTGATCAGGTACGACTGATGAATCTGAATGAAATTTCCCGGAATTTTCTTTGCTATTTCTTTCAGTTTGCCATTAAATTCTTTCTGTCCGTCTTTTAAAACCAGATGCACTTTTTTATTCTGACTGCTGAAATACAGAATATCTTTATACAGCACCTTGAAATAATATCCACTGACAAAGTACTCGAAAATACCTTTTCTGACTTCTGAAATTTTCTGAATCCTGTCCATGACATTCCCAACTTTTATTTTGTCTAAAGGTTTGATCAGAAAATCTGTCGGCTGTACACGAAATAAATCCATCGCATAACTGCTGTTCGCTGAAATGTAAACAATTGCAGTTTCCATGTTTTCCTGCTCTTCTCTTATAAACCGTCCCACTTCAATTCCATTTGTTGTCAGTAATTCTATATCCAGAAACAACACATCCGAAATCTGCTCTTTCTCTCTCAGAAATCTGCACAGACTCTCTCCTCTGTGCCAAATATCAATATCCATCTGAATTTTATTTTGTTCCGCATAATCATAAAGCATTCTTTCCAATTCAGCACAAACGCCCTCATCGTCATCACAAATGCCAATATATAACATTTTCTACTCCTTTCATACTACCAGAAGTATATAACCATTGGCATTCTTTTTCAATATAAAAATAATCACACTCCCAAAGCTCTGGAAACTATAGCAATCCTCGTAAATAATGCATCTTAATCCAGCCCATCAGAGTGTGAAATCCCGCGTCAGAGTGGTGAGAATTTTTCTGTCAATATAATTTAACTTGTTGTGCTATAGATAAAATGAAATATAAACTATACGAAATATTTTTTCTTACTCTTTGACTATTTTTCGAAGTATTCCATCTTCCATCTCATATACTTCATCACATAGAATCTCTATATCCTCCCGATTATGACTTGCCAGTATAATCAGCTTATTTTCATTCTTCATCTTCAGCAAAAGCTCCCGGATTTCTGCTACACCATTTTTATCAAGACCATTCATTGGCTCATCCAAGATCAGGATTGGTGGATCTTCCATAATAGCCTGGGCAAGTGCCAGCCTCTGCCGCATACCAAGCGAGAATTTTCCAACCGGGCGTTTCAATTTCGGATCAAGTCCAACTGTGTTTAACACTGAATGCAGATATGATTTATCTGGTCTATTTCGTATCGTGTACAGAAATTCAAGGTTATGGTAAGCACTCCAGTTTCGTAAGAACCCAGGATCTTCGATAATGATCCCTGCCTCTGTAAGCATGTCCTTATCTTTCCCCATTACTTTTCCATTTACAGAAACCGTTCCTTCATCACAGGCCAGAAAGCCACAAATTGTTTTAAACAAAACCGTTTTCCCAGAGCCATTATGTCCGACCAGCCCATATATCCGGCCACTTTCACATCTGAGCGTGACATCCTTTAAGACTTTATTGTTCTTAAAACTCTTATTGACATGTGATACCTCTATGATATACTTTTTTTCATTCACAGCAGTTATTCCTCCTATATATCCTCGTTTTCCCAGTTGAACTCACACTTCTTTACTTTTATAAGAATCAAAATTATTAAAATAATGTTTCCTATTAACAAAAATGCAAACATATACTTTATAGATGGTACCCAATAGTATCCAAGCACAGGAGAGTTAACCTGCACTACCTTTGCCCATACAGTAGGGATAAATTTCGCAAGAATATATCGTATTTTAGGATGGATATTTACCACAAAAAATAGCATTATCGTTAATGCTGCTGTAATTGAGACTGCCAAAATGTGGTTGAAATATAAGCTTATCATAAACATTAAGGAACTTAAAAACATGGAAATAAATGTGCATATGACTATTGTAATGATCATTAATTGTAATGGTGAATATTTTCCTAAAATCTGATAATAAAACACATACTTCAGATTATACTGTATTGCTGCATTTGTCATAGCAATCGTATGGATAAGCTTCCCCCATTGAAGGCTCCATTCTATCTGTGGAAGTAATGAAACAATTGAGCAAAATGCTGTAAAAACTACAAGAATAAAGGACCGAAAAAACGTTCCACCTAATTGTCCCAGAGCCCAACTTATACGTCCTGTTCTGATAATCTGGTACATATTACTGTGCTGCATATATGGAATATCTGAATTTATATAGATTATTCCGAACCAAAAAAGTATCAAAAAAGACAAATTTGAAATCATAAAAGGAAATACGCACCATGTTACCGGATATTTGATCGAGTAAGTCAATTCTCGCAGAGGATGATTGTAACTCCATATCGTTACGGCGATAATAATTGCAAATGTGATAGTCTTTATATTTCTTATTTTCAGTAAAGTATTTTTCAAAATATATTTCATAATCTTAAACATATTTTATAACCTCTTTTGAATCTTCTTGTATATCAAACAGCCTAATAGAATTGTTGGGATAATACTTATTAAAAGAATCAAACTAAAGCTTTCCCAGTCTTTATTCATTGGTCTATTATAGGCTCTGAAAATAAATACAGTATAAATAGTATTTCCAGAGCATTCTATCAGAATTTGATATATTATAATCGGTAATGCTAATACAGTGACACGATTATGAATATATAAAGAAAAATAACCAGCTAATACAGATAGTAATCCGGATAACAATCCAAGCTGCAAAGAGTACATTACGCAATATAAAAAATAATGCTCTTTTTTCAGTAATATGGAATAACTTCCATTCAGCAAAACATTCATACATCCCACAGACTCATTTACCCAATCTCCACCAGCTATACGTCCCGATAATAAAAAAAGTATCGTTCCTAAAACCATAACCAAAATTGCAGTTAAATAGATGAAAGCAATTTTGGTAACTACATATCTTTTTAAATTACTCCTGATCAATTCATATCGTATATATTTATTATCAAGATCTTCACAAAATACAGTAGCAAATGGAAATGCACAAAACACATATGCAATCATGATTCCCGAAAGCTCTGATCCCTGAATATATGTATCCAAAATATTTCCATTGATCAATCCTATCTGTTCTGTAGAAAATAATATTGCAATACTTACTCCGATAATTGCCGCATATATCTTATAGCATTTTAAAAGTCTGCTTAAATCAGATTTTATGAGTAAACCTTTGCTTTTGTAGTTCAACTTTTTCTCCAGCCTTTCCTATTCGAGATATATTTCTTCCCCCGAAACAGCATCTACTAAGGTAATGGATGTCGTATCATCATCCTGAAGAATCTCAAAATACCAAACAGGGCTAACTTCCATCTGCTGCGCTTCATTCAGAAAAACTCTCTCATACAATTTTGCTCTGGTTATTTTGTAGGTTGATTCATTTAACAGGTTATTAAACTTATCAAAAACGACTGAAGCAATATCGTCAAATGCGAGAAAATTTATTTTTTGGTCTGATACATCAAATTTATACATATATCCTGAGTAAGAAAGAATTTCTACGCCTCTCTTTGAATAAATCGCTTGAATAACAGAACTGTCTGGTGTATCATAAGCCAACTGTCTGCTAGTGTTCATCAATTCATGAAATACTGGCAATTTTTGGCTCATTTGTACGCCATAGACAAAATATGCATCATCTTCTTCTGTCCATGACTCCTTTCGGTGTTCTTCCATATCCAGCCCATCAGAAATCTGTTCATTTTCCAATTGACTCATAGCTTCATGATTTAAAGGATAAGCATCCCAGGATATATCAGTCGTATCAATGCCAATGTTTTCCAAATCTGAAGATACTTTTTCAATTACTGTATTCTTATCCATAAAAGAAACTGTCTGTTGTTCAAACCGTTCTTTATATTGAGGATCACGTACTCCAATATATCCATAATACTTTGCGGTATCTGAACCATATGTAAAAGAGCTGTCAACGGATAATGTAGAGCCATCTGTAAAGACATAATAAACTCCTTCAGGATCTTCTGAAGACGCTGCCGGTATTGTCCCATTTTCTTTTACTTCTTTTCCCTGCGTGTAGATTGAAATCGTTTTGTCCATATCCGGATAAATTCGGCCTTTTGTTTTTTCTGAGTACATCTCAGTTTCTGAAAAATCCTTTGGAATTTCTAACTCACAATCAAACTTCACTTTTTCACTGCTTTTTTCATAGGTAGAAGGAAAATCCGCTGCAAAGCAAGTGTTAATACTATTGAAAAATATCAAACAACTAATTGTGATTTTTATAACTGCCATCGCTTTAATCTTCATTGTTTTTCTCTCCCTTAGCGAAAAAGGCAAGATTTCCATCCTGCCTTTTTCTTTTTAATATGAATATTACGGTGTGTATCTTCCTTCAACATTCATGCCATTCAAACTCGAATGTGATGACATGAAATAATATACATGAGGTTTTGCCCAGCTTTTATATTTTCCCTTATTGCTTGGTGCAGTACGGCTAATATCCTTCGTCTCGGAAAAGACATGCTGATTCTCCAACTGATATGATCGACACGACAATGTTCCATAACTGCTGAAATATGTACCAGTCACATAAAATTTTTGTTCATCATCTGACTTTGGTATTCTCTTTGATTTAGGATCTCCCGGAACTGTCACATTAAACCGGACAGTATCAGCCATTACGGGCATTGCAGACCCAGTCAGGCATAATGCAGTTACAAATCCCAAAATAACCTTTTTTAATTTCTTGCTTAGCATACATTTGACCTCCTGTTTATTTTTTGTCATTTTAACCACGCGCGTAATTTGCAGTAAACCAACGACAAGTGTTATTATAGCTATAAATGAGCAAATTTGAAAAAATGTACAAAACTATCCTGCTAATTTCATAAACGCTTCAAAATCAACACTGGATTTAAGGTGTCTTTTTTTTTATGCAAAATCACGAACTTGCTCATTTATAGTTTGTATTTAAATAATAGCATATTTATTGCAAAATTTTCTGAAACGGCGAAATTCATATATAAATTGGCGAAATTCGTTTTTTCAGAATATATTGTGGTTTTTTATAAGGTTTTCTGTCACAATATTTTCCCTCTTGACTAATTTTCTGCAAAATAAAAGACAGCGCAGTCCTACCACTACACTATCTTTCATAGATTCTACATAATTTATAAGTACAGCATTACCTTTACAATAAAAATCTGATTTGTATTCGAAACATCCATAAATCCCTGATATTTCTCTACCATCTTCCTGACATTTGCAAGACCAATGCCATGTCCTTTTTCTTCCTTCGTTGACAATAATTTATTTTTCTCTACAGCCAATTCATGTTGAAAGCTGTTTTTTATTTCCATGGAAAGCATGCCCTTTTCATAGTATATATCCACTGACATCCATTTATCTTTCGTCTGTTCTGCTGCTTCTATTGCGTTCTCTGTCAGGTTTCCCAAAATCACATTCAGATCAAATGCTGATATACACAAATCAGATGGTACCCGTACCTCATACTCTACATGATTCAGTTTCTTTTTTGCCTGTCCCAGAAGATAATTCAGCAGACTGTCAAGATTCTTATTCCCACAGCTGACCAGTTCAGACTGGTTCTGCATATACTCCCCCATGTCCTGTATATATTTCCGAATTTCTTCATTATTCTGATTTCCAGCCATAAGTGCAAGTTCTCCCAGATGATTTTTCATATCATGGCGTAGAGCTTTTACTTTCTCTTCCGATTGCATCAACACATCCAACTGGTGAGAATAAATGAGCATTTGTTTTTCCATAAGAGATTGTTCTTCCAGTTTCTTATACGCACTTATCAGAACATCATATAAATAGAAAATCAATAATACAACTGCCAAAACACAACATCCAAATAACACCAGCAGGATACGATTTTTTAGTTCCTGTTCAACAATAAGCAATTCTGCCAGACAAAGTGCTGAAATAACCGCCAGTATCATCCCATGCGGAGTTTTATCTTCTCCTTTATTCTTAATCAAGATTTTTTCTGAAATAACATCGCAAATCAGCAATAATAGTACAGTTATATACGCAGCACATTCACCGACTTTCCCTGTTATTGAATAATCTGTCAGTAAATGAACAGATACTAAATCACATCCCATATTAGTTCCATATACAAGTAGTGTCACAAATATTTTCTTTTTCAATGCTCCTTCATAACACACTGTAATCAAAAAAATCAGCACTATATTTGTTATCACACTCATACCTGGCGAACAAAATATCAGATGCACTCCTGCTGTCAAAATAAAAAACAATACATAACAGGCTCTTTCTTTTTTCTTTTCCTCAATATCTGTCCAAAAGAACAACCTCATAAAGCGATAGATTATATATGTACGCAAAAGATTCGTGCTTAATGTAGTTATCAACGCAAACATTTACTCTCTTTCCCTCCACACACGCTCTGCCAGTTGCTTTCGTACTGATTTCCGATATGGCTGGCTGAGTGGAATTGTATCTCCGTTTTTCATTTTCACAGATTCATAAGAACATTCTTCGATATAATCAAAATTGATCAGATACGACTGATGAATCTGAATGAAATTTCCCGGAATTTTCTTTGCTATTTCTTTCAGTTTGCCATTAAATTCTTTCTGTCCGTCTTTTAAAACCAGATGCACTTTTTTATTCTGACTGCTGAAATACAGAATATCTTTATACAGCACCTTGAAATAATATCCACTGCCAAAGTACTCGAAAATACCTTTTCTGACTTCCGAAATTTTCTGAATCCTGTTCATGACATTCCCAACTTTTATTTTGTCTAAAGGTTTGATCAGAAAATCTGTAGGCTGTACACGGAATAAATCCATCGCATAACTGCTGTTCGCTGAAATGTAAACAATTGCAGTTTCCATGTTTTCCTGTTCTTCTCTTATAAAACGTCCCACCTCAATTCCATTTGTTGTCAGTAATTCTATATCCAGAAATAACACATCAAGAATCTTCTTGTTTTCTCTCAAGAACCGGCACAGGCTTTCTCCCTGATACCAGATATCAATATTCATCTGAAGTTTATTCTCTTTTCCATAATCATAAAGCATTTTTTCCAGTTCCCCGCAGAGTCCTTCATCATCATCGCAAATGCCAATACAAAACATTTCTTTTCTCCTTTCATACTACATGCAGTATACAGCTCTTACAACTCTACTTCAAGACAAAAGTACCCTTTGATTTCGCGTGGAGTACTCTCAGGGAAACCAAAGGGTTCACATATGAAAGTTATTATTTTTCTTTATTTGCCAAAACAATATAACGGTAAATTTCTGTAAACGGGATCTCTTTTTCTCTGCTCAGCTGTGCAACGCTCTCATATTCCGGATAAAGCTGCTCTTTTCCATTCAAAGTGCATACCTTTGCCAGAACTTCTCCCCATGGAGTCGGAAGAGTTCTCGTTTCTCTGGGAAGAATCGTACGTTCCATTCTGCTATAACGAATTCCAATCGTAGTAGTTTCTTCAAAAATAATATTCTGAAGCATTTCCATATCTTCTTCCTTACAGATCACATTCAGAACCCATGCAGGTCTGTTCTTTTTCATAAAAACAGGCACATAATGTACATCTCTGGCACCGGCTTTCATCAGACGTTCCATGACAAATCCCAGAACTTCTCCACTGCAGTCATCAATGTTTGTCTCCATCTTGATAATCGTATCTTTGGTTTCCTGATTTTCAGCTTTCGGATTATTTCCGATTTCCGGGTGTTTGAATTCTTCTGTCTGAGCCTTTGCTTCATCTGTTTCTGCGCTCTGTGAGATAATCATTGCCCTTAGGATTCCCGGACACTCATACTGGCGTTTACCTGCGCCGATTCCAATCTTCTGGATTTCAAATGTTTCCGGAAGTTTATCTTTTGTTTTCACTGCTGCCACTATCGCTGCACCTGTAGGCGTTACAAGCTCACCCTCTACCTCTGTCATTTTCAGATGTAAATGGTTGGCACTTACTATATTTGCAACTGCCGGAACCGGGATTGGCAGGATACCATGCTGACAACGGACAGTTCCCCGTCCCTCACAGAGAACAGGAACGATCACCTCTGTAACATCCAGATTATCCAGGCAGACTGCCACAGACACAATATCCACAATAGAGTCCACTGCTCCCACTTCATGAAAATGCACCTGATTCACAGGCACATTGTGTGCTTTACTCTCTGCCTCTGCAAGAATTTCAAATATACGCAATGCAATCTTCTTTGCATTCTCAGTCATTGCACTATGCTCTATAATATAGGTAATTTCTTTTATTCCACGGTGTTCGTGATGGTGATGGTCTTGCGCTGTTCCTGTGCCATGGGCGTGATTGCTCTCATGGCCTTCATGATGATGTCCATGCAGATATTCCATATCATGGTCATGATTTTCATGCTCTTTATCCAGCACAACATCAAAATCACATGCATCTATTCCGGACTTCACAACTCTGCTGATCTTTGTCTCAAATCCTGATACCTTAAGACTCTTCAGCACCCTGTCCAGCACTGAGCGGTCAGCTTCCAGATCAAGAAGAGCCGCAACCGTCATATCACCACTTATCCCTGAATAACATTCCAGATATAATGTTTTTCCCATAATCAATTTCCTTTCTCATCTGTACCTGCTGCCAGACGGTTGATCTGCGTTGCCAGATAGCCGGCCCCGTAACCATTATCGATATTCACCACAGCAATCCCGTTCGCACAGGAATTGATCATAGTAAGAAGTGCCGAAAGACCATGCATACTTGCACCATAACCCACAGAAGTCGGTACTGCGATCACAGGTCTGCTCACCAGACCGCCCATCACACTGGCAAGAGCTCCCTCCATTCCCGCAACTGCAATTACACAGTTCGCACTCTGGATCGTCTCCAGTCTGGAGAATAAACGATGCATTCCGCTGACTCCCACATCATAAATACGTTCAACATTTGTGCCAAAATATTCCGCTGTCTGTGCAGCTTCCTCAGCAACCGGAATATCTGCAGTTCCTGCTGAACACACCGCAATCTTACCAATACGCTTCTTATCTTTCTTCTCAACTTTTAAGATGCGCGAGATCGGATCATATTCTGTTTCCGGAAACTTCTCCTTCACCAGTTCATACTGATGTTGGGAAGCTCTGGTTCCGAATACCTCACCGTCTTCTCTGTATAATCTTTCAAAAATATTCAGAAGATGTTCATCTGCCTTATTACTGCAGTAGATTACTTCTGCGAAACCGGTTCTTGCCTTGCGGCTTGTATCCAGCTTCGCATATCCCATTTCTTCATAACTTTCTTTCTTAAGGATTCTCTCTGCCTCTTCCACAGATACAGAACCACTTTTTACACTTTCAAGAATCTCCTGTAAGGTCATGGACCCCTCCTTTTAGAACACCACCTGCACCAGAAACATACAGACAACCGTTCCCACTATAATACTGAGCAGTGTATTTCTCTTCCACAAATGAAGATTTTGCTGTTATCATTCTTTTTCCTTATCAGCGCCCTTATTTCCACGCTGATCGTAGTCATCCAGGAAATTGTAGTATTCTCCATCTTTATGATATCCCATAACAGTACGAAGATTAATATCCCGCACACTGTTAAAGATATTCGTCTCGATCACACTGCTTGTATTTCTAAACTGCGCAACCAGCTCTTTCATCTCATCACGCTTGGAACCACGTCCGCCCCCACAGCTTACACAGTTCTCAGTAAAACGACATGCACACTGAATGAAATGCAGTCCATTGGTATCTCTCCATGCCTTGATTGCAGATTCCTTGATCAGATACATAGGGCGGATCAATTCCATCCCCTCAAAGTTCTGACTATGCAACTTCGGCATCATAGTCTCCACCTTACCGCTGTACAGCATACCCATGAGGATCGTCTCGATCACATCATCAAAATGATGTCCCAGCGCAATCTTATTACATCCCAGCTCCTTGGCATGAGAATACAGATAACCACGTCTCATTCTCGCACAAAGATAACAGGGATTATTCTCAATTTCTGCCACTGTATCAAAAATATCACTTTCAAAAACCGTAAGAGGAATTCCCAGAAGCTCTGCATTATCCTGAATAATCTTCCAGTTATCCGCATTATAGCCCGGATTCATTACCAGAAACACCAGTTCAAAATGGATCTTCCCATGACGCTTCAGCTCCTGAAGCAGCTTCGCCATCAGCATAGAGTCCTTACCACCTGAAATACAGACAGCAATCTTATCCCCCTCCTGGATCAGCTGATACTCATTCAAAGCCTTGGTAAACGGTCTCCAGACAGTCTTTCTGAAAGTCTTGATAATACTGTGCTCAATCTCTTTCGTCTTCAGTTCCTTCTGCTCCTTAGCATCATTCTCCATAAAACGACTCAGAGAAAGTCTCAGATACGCGCGATATCCACCTTCTATATTCACAGCCTCATACCCTGCATCACTCAGCTTCTCCACACAATCCCGGCTTCTGTCCCCCGTATGGCAGAGAACATATACTGTTTTATCTTTATCAACAGCCTCCATCTTCTCATCAAACTCATCCAGCGGAATATTCACCGCCCCAGGAAAAGACCCCCTACTATACTGATCCGCCGGCCGCACATCCACGATCGTAATCTCAGAAGCATCAATCTTCTCCAACTCTTCCACACTAATTGTATTCATATATAACCTGCCTTTATCTCTTAAAAATCAATCGCCTACATCTGATGAATCACCCTGTATTTCCGCCCAATTCACCAGCCATCATTATACTTTGAAACCCCATGATAGTCAACATATTCCCTCGCCATTGACTCGTAACAGTCCCTGTTTCGTTACTGTGTGAACGGAGTGAACAGTAACACAAAAGGAACAGAGCCAATGCCCTGTTCCCTTTTTATTATTTATAAACTTTTACACCAAAGGATTCATGAATGATAGTACGAGCCTCTTCAATGGTTTTAAACTCTTCTGCTTTCAGCATCTGTGCTGTGATATTTCCGATTGCAGTTGCCTCTCCTGGACCTGCATGGATTTCTTTCTTTGTTGCCTTTGCAGTCAGCTCATTGAGATATCCTGCGTTGGAACCGCCGCCCACGATATGAATACGGCTGTAAGTCCTGCCTGTCATCTCTTCCAGCTCTTTTGCTGTCTTTGCATAGCATTCCGCAAGACTTGTGTAGATAACTGTTGCAATCTCTCCCAGAGTTTCCGGAACCTTCTGTCCTGTTCTGCGGCAGTAATCCTTAACTTCCTCTGTCATATTGTCAGGAGAAAGGAAACACTCATCATTTGCGTCTACTCTTGACGGGAAATCCTTTGCTTCCTCTGCCATTGCGCAGATTTCTGCAAAGCTGTATGCATCATTTACTTCATGACGCACAGACTGGATCATCCAGAGTCCCATGATATTCTTCAGGTAACGGAAACGGCCTGCATAACCGCCTTCATTTGTGAAGTTCATCTCACAGCTCTTCTCAGAGCAGTCAGCTTCTTTTCTCTCAATTCCCATCAGTGACCATGTTCCGGAGCTGATGTAGATAAAGTCATCGTCATTTGCAGGAACTGCCAGTACAGCGGATCCTGTATCATGTGTTGCAGGTGCAACCACTTCCAGATCAAAGCCCACTTCTTCTCTGATCTTATCTGACAAATGTCCGATGCCTGTTCCGGGCATGATCAGCTTCTGAAACATTTTTCTCGGATAACCGAGCATATCGATCAGTTCATAATCCCAGTCCTTAGTGATCGGGCTTACAAGCTGTCCTGTCGTAGCTTCTGTGTACTCACAGGTTTTCTGTCCTGTAAGAAGGAAATGGAAATAATCCGGCACATGAAGAAGTGTCTCCGCCTGTTCCAGATATTCCGGATGTTTCTTTTTCACTGCCATCAGCTGATAGATCGTATTATAATCAGCTTTCTGGATACCTGTTCTTGCATAGAGATCTTTCAGGGAAATTGCCTTATAAACTTCTTTATCCATTCCCTCTGTACGGTGGTCACGATATCCTACTGTATTTCCAAGAACATTGTCATTTTTGTCCAGAAGTACGAAGTCAACGCCCCATGTGTCCACGCCCATACTTACCGGAATCTTGCCGATTTCTTTACATTTCTTCAGACCATTTACTACCTCTTTGAAAAGACGGTCAAATTCCCAGCAGAGTTCTCCGTCTTTCTTTACCATTCCATTCTCAAAACGATAAATTTCTTCCAGAACCATTTTTCCGTTTTCCATATGTCCAAGGATATGACGTCCGCTGGATGCTCCGATATCTACTGCTAAATAATATGCTGCCATTGCAAAACCTCCTCAATATATGAATTTATACGCTCTTCATATCTGATGATTTTATTTTATCTCAACTTACTCCCCAAAATAAGAACCTTGTTTGTCTGAAAAAGTGTCCTTATTTGCTATTTTGAAATCTATCGTCGAAATAAGTATCTTTACAACTTAATAAAATCATCATTTCCAATCATTGTTTTATTGTTTGAACAACAACGCCGCACTTGCCATACGGCAGTGCGGCGTCTGTATTTGTATTAATAATTAATACTTAATTCTAAGGATTCATTTCCTCTCGATATTTACTTATCGATTAGTCATAAAGGTTAGGAGCGATTTCTTCGCTGTCCATGTTTGTGGAATCATACCAGTATCCATCTGTAGGAACATCTTCAAGTTCCTGTCCGTTAGCTGCTGCTGTCAGAGCGTAGATTGCATAGTAACCCATCATCAGAGGAGACTGTGTAACAGCACCGATGAATGTTCCATCCTGTACAGCGGCTTTAATGATAGAACCAGCATCGAAACCAACACCGATAACATCGCCTGCTCCTGCGTCAGAACCAAGAACGTTCAGGTTAGCATTAGCTGCAAGAACACCTTCTGCTGCTGTCTGGTTGGAACCGAAGATAGCGATGCAGTTTTCCTGAGAAAGGATTGCCTGAGCCTCTGTTGAGCAAAGCTCTACAGTTGTCTGTGCAGGAACAGCGACCTGGATAACAACGTCTGCGTCTGCTTCTTTTGCATCTGCACCTTTAGCTGCGTTTACATAGAACTCGTTACCTTTAACTGCAACTGTTTTTCCGTCAGCCTGAATAAGTTCGATCATTTTGTCAATGAATCCGCCACCACGCTGCTGGATGTTCTGACCTGTGGCATCTTGGTTAACTTCACCGATGATAACCTGTCCATCTGCATTAGCTATAACATCTTTGATTGAATTATACATGTTTTCAGCTGCAACAGAACCAGCCTGTGTGTTGTCTGTACAAACTTCACATACTACAGAGCCTTCCGGAGCGTCAGCGATACCTGTATCAAATGTTACTACCGGGATTCCTTTGTCAACGCATTCCTGAAGTGCAGCAAGAACGGAAGAAGTATCGCATGCAGCAAGACCTAAACCTGCCGGATTTGCAGCGATTGCTGTGTTGATCATGTTAACCTGGTCAGCGATATCAGATTCACTGTTTGGTCCCTGTGCCTTGTATGTAACACCAAGTTCATCAGCAGCTTTCTTCATACCTTCCTGAGCTGCATCCCAGTATGTAGACTGGAAAGATTTAACCATCATCGGGAAATCATAAGCTTCATTAGCTTTCAGATCTTTGAACTGTTCCGGCATATCGGCTGCCATAACGCTTGATGCGGACATTCCTGCTACCATTGCTGCACACATAACTAATGCGATCACTTTTTTTGCTTTCATTTAAAATTTCCTCCTTTTAAATATACATTTTTAATATAGTTTTTTTATAAATGATACCCCGGAGGCTTCCTCTCTCGTTCCGCCTTCCCCAAAATACACATATGACAATACTGTCGCCGAACATCCCCTGGAAGCCCTCCGTTGTTTCATATCCTGCTGTTTTGCATCTGTCGTAAGATGCATTTTTCTTTATTCAGTTTTGAAAATTATTTTGCTGCTGCTTTCTTTTCTTTCATGATATCGATCAGTACTGCAATGATAAGAACTGCACCTGTAATGATCTGCTGCCAGTTTGCCTGAAGTCCGATATATGGAAGACCGGTTTTCAGAAGCATGATAACGAAGATACCGGCTAAAGTACCGATTACTGATCCATAACCACCTGTTGCTGCAACACCACCTACGAATACTCCACCGATGGCATCCATTTCAAGTCCTGCACCGGTACCAGGCTGTACAGTTGGTGTAACTGCCGCATATGCGATAGCTGCAAGACCTGTGAAGAGTCCGCATACTACATATACCATAACATGATAGAATTTAACGTTGATTCCCGAAAGAGCTGCTGCTTCTTTATTGGAACCGATCGCGATCGTATAACGACCGAATTTTGTATGATTCAGAACATATTCCATTACAAGGACCAGAATAATCATCCATAAGAAACCGATAGGATAACGGGAAGCACTTCTTCCTGTTCCAACTGTAATCTTAAAGATTGAATGGAACCATCCGCCCTCCTGTGTAAGTCCCGGCCAGGGAGTGGCACTGCACAGGGATCCTGCACCTCGGGTAATCATACATGTACAAAGTGTTGCAAGGAATGGCGGCAGGTTCATAATACCGATCAGCACACCATTTGCTGCTCCTACAATAATTCCAAGTACAATGCAAAGTAACATTGCAAGTACAACCGGAAGATTATTATTTCTTACCAGAGATCCTGCGATCAATGCGTAACATACCATACCTGTTCCGATTGACAGGTCTACACCTCCTGTAATAAGAGGGAATGTAACACCGATTGCCATCAGAAGATCATAATATGAGAAATCCAGCATACTCAGGATTGTGGTATACTGTCTGAACTCCCTGCTCTTAAAGGAGAAAATTGCAAACAGTACAATAATAACCAGTAATACAATAAATCTCTGATCACTTAAAATACTTTTTTTCTTCTTAGTCATGACTTTCCTCCTTAATTGATGTTCCGTGTTGCATGATTCATAATGTGTTCCTGTGTAGCTTCGGAAATATCAATATTTCCTGTAATCTTACCTTCACACATAACGATAATACGGTCACTCATACGGAGAACTTCTGTCATTTCAGAAGAAATCATGATAATAGATTTACCTTCTGCAGCCAGTCTGTTCATTAACTTGTAAATTTCATTCTTGGCACCAACATCAATACCTCTGGTCGGCTCATCAAAAATAAGAATCTCACTGTCTCGTGTCAGCCATTTTGCGATAACGACCTTCTGCTGGTTACCACCGGAAAGATTGACTACCAGCTGCTCGCAGTTTGGAGTTTTGGTTGCCAGCTCTTTAACGTATTTCTCTGAAACTTCTTTTTCTTTTGATTTATTAATGAAGATACCACTGGTAAATTCTTCCATGGTTGCCAGCGTAGTATTCTCTGTTACAGATTTCTGTACGACACAACCATATCTTCTTCTGTCCTCTGACAGATAACCAATACCATATTTAACTGCATCCTGAGGACTGTTGATAGTTACCTCGCGAAGCTGTCCGTCTTTTCCCCTTATAGAGATCTTTCCACTCTGTTTCGGGTCAGCACCAAACAGTGCTCTTGCTGTCTCAGTACGTCCGGCTCCCATCAGTCCTGAGAAACCAAGAATCTCACCTTTGCGAAGTTCAAAGCTTACATTCTGAACCATCTTACCTGCATTCAGGTTCTCTACCTTAAGAACAACAGGTGCATCCGGTGCAACCATGCTGTGTTCCTTAGGATCTTCATAAATGACACGTCCAACCATCATGTTGATGATGTCTTCTTTTGTACTGTCTGCTGTGATCAGCGTTCCTACATAACCACCATCTCGCATGACTGTTACTCTGTCAGTGATCGTTTTGATCTCATCCATACGGTGGGAAATATAAACGATTCCAAGACCTTTCTTACGAAGATCACGGATAATCTCGAATAAGTCTGCAATTTCTTTCTCTGTCAGTGCTGCTGACGGCTCATCAAAGATAATAACCTCTGCTTTGTGGGAAATAGCCTTTGCGATCTCACACATCTGCTGTTTTCCGACGGTAAGATTGTTCATCTTTTCTTTTGGATTGATTTCAATGTTCAGTTCCTGAAAGAGTTTTTTGGAATCTTCGATCATTTTCTTATCATCAATGCTGAACCCTTTCTTTGGTTCACGTCCGATAAAAATATTCTGAGCTACGGTAAGATCACCTACCATGTTCAGCTCCTGATGCACGATTACAACACCTGCATCCTGCGCTTCTCTTGTGTTATGGAATTCAGTTTCCTTTCCTTTATAGGTAATGGATCCTGAATCTTTCTGATAAATACCGGTAAGAACTTTCATCAATGTAGACTTTCCGGCACCGTTTTCTCCCATAAGAGCATGTACTTCGCCGCGTTTCACTTCAAAATTAACGTGATCCAGAGCATGAACTCCAGGAAAGGACTTATCAATGTCCTTCATAGTCAAAATAACTTCACCCATTGTTACATCCTCCCTTCCGATCAGTTCTTTCTGCGTCTTGCAGAAACGTCGACATAAACTGCTACAATTACGATAAGTCCTGTGATGATCATCTGCTGACCTTTACCAAGACCAAATGCCATGATACCCTGCTGAAGAAGAGAAATGATAAATACACCGATGACTGTACCGCCGATAGAAGCAAGTCCGCCAACCATGGATGTACCACCCATTACACAGCCTGCAATCGCTTCATTGTTGTACTGATCGCCGTATCCAGGCTGAACAGTTGTATAAGCACCAACAAAGAAAATTGCTCCGATTCCTACAAGAACACCGCAGATCACATAAGCAAGCATTCTCCATTTTTTTGTATTAACACCGCTGAGTCTTACTGCTTCGCTGTTAGAACCAAGACAAAGGATATAACGTCCCGGTTTTGTGTTATAAAGAATAATTCCACAGATCACTGCTGCTGCCAGGAAAATCACAAGTCCTACAGGGAATCCCTTATAGGAGATAAGATTTCTGAACCATCCGTTTACAGGATCACTTCCCAGTGGCCAGCTGACGGACTGTGTCTTTGTAAATACAGATGCAATACCTTTTGCAATGTTCATAGATGCCATGGAAATGATAAATGGCGGAACTGACATATAAGATACCATCCAGCCATTAAACACGCCAAATGCAAATCCGATCAGGATACAGATCACCATTGCTGCTGCACAAGGTACATGATAAGATGTCATGCAGTAACCTGAGATCAGGGCACAGCAGAACATTACAGGTCCAATGGAGAAATCGATTCCTCCAGTGGCAATTACAAATGTTACTCCAAGTGACAGAAAGCCCAGGAAGTATACATAGTTCAAAGTAGATTTGATACTGTCACCTACAGGGAACTTACTTCCCAGAACTACTTTGAAGACTACGAACATAAGAACCAGAATACATGCTAACAGGATTCTGTTCAGACCGAGTTTCTTCACAATTGGATTTTGTTTCAACTTTTCCAAGTTTTTCACCCTCCTTACGTTATTTCGTATCTCTTTGTTTTCTATATCTTACCTTACCTGTCGGATAATTGTAATGAAATATCTTCCAAAAAAAGGTTAAATATTTCCTTTTTTTCATCCGGAAATATTTAACCTTTTTGCTTCTTTTATCCTTATATTACGCAGTCGTTTCAACGCGTCAGTCAGCTAAACGGGAAGATCAGCCGTTCAATATCACTGTTATACATATTCTCCGGCGTAACCAGCTCGCATCCTGAATCAATATTCTTCTCTACTGCATCCCCGTTAAGCATATGAATGGTTTCTTCCACTCCGATATACCCCATCCGGAATGCTTTCTGCACAATAATTCCCTTATAAACGCCCATTTCCATAAGATTGATGGCCTCCTGAGAACAGTCCACACCAACTACTGCGATCTTATCTTTCGCTCCTGCATCACTGACTGCTCTTCCCACACCAACTGCAGAATATTCGTTCATTCCTGCAATCAGTTCCAGATCCGGATATTTCCTCATCAGTTCCTGCGCCAGTTCATAGGATTTCTCATAGAGTGAGTTACAGTAGACAATATCTACTATGTTATCAGCATAGTCACCAAGACCTTCCCTGAATCCCTGTTCTCTCTCCACAGCCGTGGAAACACCTTTTACATGGCTGACAATGGCTATCTTTGAATCTTTATCGATTAATTTTCTGGCATACTCTCCTAACATCCTGCCCGCATTCACATTATCTGTGGCAACTGTAAGATCCTGCAATTCTTCTTTTGTATAGGAATCAATATAGGTAATACGGATTCCTTTTTCTTTTGCTTCCTTCAGAAGTTCATCTGATGCATCCATGCTGGAAGGAGAAAACAGAATCGCATCCGGTTTCTGCTCAATGGCCTTTTTCAGAAGTTTATTCTGTTCTTCTATATTCTCTTCTTTATCCGGAGCCAGGATTTCAAGGTCAGATTCATATTCCTCTGCCGCCATCTTACAGCCGGATATTACCGAAGTCCAGAAATCATTGGTGTTATCCCTGATCTTTGGAATATAAATGAGGGAGCATTTTTTCGTCTGTGTCGCCTCCGGTTTCAGGATTCCGGCAAAAATCACCACTGCTGCCGCCATAAGGATTGCAACTGTTATAATCTCTTTTTTATGACTTTTCATGGGATTCCTCCTGTATTCCGGGAATTACAACAGATGCTGTGGTTCCCTTTCCTTTTTCACTGTGATAGATAATGCCATAATCTTTTCCGTAATATAAAACCAGACGCTGCTGCACATTGTACACCCCAACTCCATTGGAACGGTAATTCACCTTATGCTTATCATAAATATGTTTCAGAGTTTCCTCATCCATTCCCACACCATCGTCCGTAATATCGATTACTGCATTCTCACCTTTCATATATCCATGTACTGTCAACAGTCCTTTACTGTCTTTATATTTTAAGCCATGATAAATTGCATTCTCCACGAGCGGCTGCAATACCAGACGAATGATAGGTACCTGTGTAATGGATGGATCTGCCTTTATCTCAAATTCCAGCTTATCCTTGTAGCGCATCTTCTGGATCGTGAGGTAACTTCTGACATATTCAATCTCCTGTCCGACTGTTACAAGCTCATCCTCATTGCTGATACTCTGTCTGAGCAGTCGCGCCAGAGAAGCCGTCATTATCACCACTTCCTCATTCTTCTTTCCTTCAGCCATCCAGATAATAGAATCCAGCGTATTATACAGAAAATGTGGATTGATCTGCGACTGCAGGGCTTTCAGTTCTATTTTTCTCTTCTGCTCCTGCTCCTTTACATTCTGCTCCATTAATTCCCGTATCCTGTGCGTCATCACATTAAAAGATCTGGTAAGACTTCCTATTTCATTGTCGGAAATCACCTCTATATCTTCAATATCAAAATTTCCTTTCTGCACACTTTTCATGGAATCGCGAAGCTTCTGGATCGGCAGCGTAATATTTCTGGCAATCAGGCTGGAAATCAGAAGAGCAACTATGATCAGCCCCACTGCTACCAGCACATAAATACTTCTTGTCTGTCTGCTGTTTCGTAAAAGTTCAGACATATTCATGCATCCCACAATAGTCCATCCTGTGATATCAGAATGGGACAGTGCATAAATTTTCTCGTCATCTCCCTTTCCGACAGTAACAATATCTGATTTTGCATTCATAACAAGTGAAATGTTCTCTGTCTGCAGTTCATTATATAACTGCTGCTGTTGTGGATGATAAACGATATTTCCATTCTGATCAAGAATAAAAACATATCCTTTATCTCCCATGCTGCTCTGTGCACAGAGTTCACTGATCGCACTGTAATTCAGATCCAGAAAAACTACTCCATCCTCTGCTTCTGTTCCTGTATAATTGCAGATTCCTCTGCTGAGTGTGATGACCCATGGTCTTTCTCCCTTTATCACATTCTGCACATGAGAAGATGTCAGATTATACCGGTCATATTTTCCGACTGCATCTGCATACCATGGCTGTGTATTAAGATCTACATATGTATTTCTCACAGATAATCCATTGTCAAACAGAGATGGAGAGTTCTTATCCTCTCTGACAATCCCGATATTTCTGATATCCGCCCTGCCCTTCAGGATCGTTTTAAACTGTTCCACAAGGCGCTGTCTGTATTCACTGTAATTTTCATCCTTTGTGGCTCCATATCCTTTTTCACTGTACAGATATTTATAAGCATCACCGCTTTGCGCGATCACTGACGCAATATTATCCATATAACTGATATACGAATCTATATTCTGATTCAGCTGTTTGATGATCGTCTGTGTATACATGACAGAATTTTCATAAATAGATGAATTCGTATATCTCAGAGATACCACTGTCACAACCAGCACAGCACTTAATACCAGGATCGACACCGCACAGAAAATAGAACTCTGAATACTCTTAAATTTTGAAGAAATCTTCATCGGCGTTTCTCCCTTGCATATTCGGTAGGTGTTTTTCCTGTCATCTTCTTAAATGAAATTCCGAAATAGTGTGGATCTGAAAATCCTACTTTTTCCGCAATCTCATAATTCTTCAGAGTTGTATTCTCCAGGAGTTCCTTCGCCTTCTCCATTCTGATCCTGGTAAGTGATTCGATAAATGTTTCCCCTGTCATCTCCTTAAAAATAGTGCTGAAATAGCTGGTACTGATATTCAGATAAGAACAGATACTGTTCAGACTCAGATCCGGATCCATATAATTTTTTCGGATATAATCCATAGCCATCATTCCCTGCCTCTGGCCGCTGGAACTGTTCAGATCCTGAAGTGATTCAAATACTCCTTCAGCATACTCCTTCACCAATGTCACTGCTTTATCAAAGGTTTTTGCCTGAGAAACTTCTTTCAGAAGCTTCTCTCTCTGAGCAATGATCTTTTCCGGATCATCACTCAGGGACTGGCAGGTATTTCCGATGGCACGTATCACCTGCTGAAGATAAATGCAGGCATAACTTTTCTCCACCAGTGCCCCTTTGATCTCATGCTCGATCTGCTCCAGGATTTCTGTCACTTTCTGCCTGTTTCCGACCTTTATCTCTTCTGTCAGTGTTTCCAGAGATTTTATAAGATTAATACTGTTGTCCGTTTTCTTTTCTTCCATATCCAAAAGGAGGCTGCCTCCCAGCAGATACCGATAGCCAATGGCTTTCTCAGCAAGCTTATAGGAATAGACCAGTTCCTGAGGTGATCTCACCCAGCTTCCGATTCCTATAGAAGTTTCAATCCCGATCACTTCTTTTACTTTCTGCTGGATTTCCTGACAGATACTATGTATTTTGTCTCCGAATTCTCTGGATCTGCATCCTGTAAATATAATGCATACCCGGTTACTGCCTTCCTGATAAGCAACACCTGCGTTCTCTCTGGTCACAATTTCATTGCCTATGTTAAAAAGTACAAAGGACATCAGTGCGCTTTCCTGCTGTTTATGCATATCTACCTGATACATTTCTGAGTAAGTGTCCATATCAAAAACAGCTACTCTGTAGCTCGAACATTCAAAACAGATCCCCAGTTTTTTCAGTTCCAGAAGACTTACCTGTACATCTCTGGTACAATTTACAAGAGTCTCCAGTGCTTTCGACCGGATGACATCCACATTCTTGTGATAATCCTTTGAAGTCTGCGACAGGGATTCCATTTTTTTCTGTTCTTTTTTTCTGGAATCCAGCTTTTCTTTCATATTCCGGAGCACTTTTGTCAGTTCCATTGCTGTGACAGGTTTGAGCATATATTCACTTACATTATAACGGATTGCTTTCTTCGCATATTCAAATTCCCCAAAACCGCTGAATATAACAATAAGAATATCCGGATAATTATCATGAAGAAACTCACTCAGTTCCATACCATCCATATAAGGCATACAGATATCTGTCAATACAACATCCACCTTGTGGCTCTGCACAAATTCCACTGCCTGTCTGCCATTCTCACAATCCCCCACAAGCTCACAGTCCAGGCTTTTCCAGTCAATGTTCTCCCTGATTGCATCCCTGACCAGAATTTCGTCGTCTACCAATAATATTTTGTACATATTAAATTTTATCCCCCATAAGATCAGGCATCATCCCTCTGCCTGATAACCCAATAAAAATTACTACTTCCTTTTACTTATTTAACCGAATCAGGTAAAACCTCCGCAAAGCAGCTATTCGGTTATAAGCGAACAGTAAAGCAGGTTTCGAATATCTGCGTGATTCACTATAATGATAATAGCATATTTATACTATTTTTTCAATTTTTTCAATATATTTTTGTGCATTTCATACAGCTCTGTGTGTTACTGTTTCCTCCGCTGTAAACTATAAAAATTTACTCTTTTTGCGTAAAATATTGCCTTGAATAATCTGATTTTTTTCATTAAACTGTTTACAATGATTTTTAGAATTTTGAAAGGAGAATACAAATTATGTTAAAGGGAATTCCTGAAATTTTATCACCGGAATTATTAAAAGTTTTATGTGAAATGGGACACAGCGATCGTCTTGTTATCGCAGACGGTAACTTCCCTGTTGAATCTATGGGAAAGAATGCCATCACTATCCGCTGTGACGGACATGGTGTACCGGAAATCCTGGATGCGATCCTCAAACTGTTTCCACTGGATACTTACGTAGAGCATCCTGTAAATCTCATGGAAGTTATGCCTGGCGATAATGTAGAAACACCAATATGGGATACATATAAAGAAATCGTTGCCAAATATGACGAGCGCGGCGATAAAGCGGTTGGAAACATCGAACGTTTCGCTTTCTATGAAGAAGCTAAAACTGCATATTGCATTATTTCCACAAGCGAAAAAGCTCTGTATGCAAATATAATGCTTCAGAAAGGTGTTGTAATCAACAACTGATTTTGCTTTATCTTTTCGTTACTGTTCACAGTAACGTAGCCAAAATTCATTCCAGATTGCCTGTGGCAATGGAATTTTGACTTGTATGTCTCGGGATTTTGGCATATTCATGCCAAATATCATTTTTACACATTATACACACATCACACATACATATATATACAACAGGCTGGTATCTGTACACACAGATATCAGTTTGTTTTTTTTGATTCCCCCTGATACAAACAGCCGCCCAAAGTCAGATCATCTCCAACTCCGGGCGGCCGATATACATTCTTACATATCGGTTTTATTTATTATTTGTAAAGAGGTCCATAATTCTTGCATGCTCTGAAATCTGCACCTTCTTTATCCATTCCAAATGCATTCCATGCTGCCGGACGATAGATATCTTTCTCAGGAACATTGTGCATGGATACAGGAATTCTCAGCATAGAGCACATTGTGATAAGATCTGCACCAATGTGTCCGTAGGAGATTGCTCCATGGTTTGCACCCCAGTTGTTCATTACATCATAAGCTGTCTTGAACGGTCCTTCTTTGCCATCGCATCTTGGAGCAAACCATGTACATGGCCATGTATAGTCTGTACGTTTCCACAGCTTGTCAGATACTTCTTCAGGAAGAGCTACTGTCCATCCTTCAGCGATCTGCAGAACCGGTCCAAGTCCTTTTACAAGGTTCAGACGGATCATTGTTGCAGGCATCTGGGCACGTGTTTCATAACGGCTGGAGTATCCGCCTCCACGGAAATATCCGTTGTCAGCCATACACCATTCTGTGTTTTCCATGATTGCTTTCTGGTCTTCTTCTGTGATATCCCACCACTGTTTCATAACAGCTGTTCCATCAGCTTCTTTTGCTTCTCCGTTAGCATCAAGGCAGGCAGCACCGGAGTTGATCAGGTGAAGGAAACCGCCGGCTTCTTTTGCTACGCCCTCAAGGTCATATCCTGTAGCTTTCTTAACAGCCTCCGGGCTCCAGTATGTACGAACGTCAGCGAAAATCTGTGCTCTGTTTGTAAGAAGTTTCATGAACAGCATTCCAAGTCCGTTAAGGACATCGTTCTCTGTAGCCAGGATGTATGGTTCACGTGCTCCGTTCCAGTCAAAGGAAGTGTTCAACATAGCTTCTGCAAAGTCACCGTTCGGATAGAAATCTGTCCACTGTCTCTGTCCCTGGAAACCGGCTGCCAGAGCATTGTGTCCGATTGCTTCTTCTGAGAATGCAGGATCAAGGTTGTCACAGCCGTTCATCAGTTCTTTGATGATAACTGCCATCTTAACAACAAACTCGAACTGCTCTTCTTTCTTCTCAGCTGAGAACTGAAGTTCTTCAGGGTTCTTGTCCCAGCCAATCTTGCAGTTTTCTTTTGCCCATTTCAGAGCTTTCTCAAATTCTGCGTGATCATAGATACCTTCTGTCATACGACGGATGATCTCTACCTCATCAACAGACTCAACTCTCATTCCAAGATAAGATTCGATAAAATCGGAATCAATGATAGATCCGCCGATACCCATTGTTACAGAACCGATCTGCAGATAGGATTTTCCTCTCATAGATGCTGCAGCAACTGCTGCACGGCCGAATCTTAACAGTTTTTCTTTAACGTCTTCCGGAATAGATGTGTCATCAGCTTCCTGAACATCATGTCCATAGATACCGAATGCCGGAAGTCCTTTCTGTGCATGTGTAGCAAGTACAGATGCAAGATATACAGCACCAGGTCTTTCTGTTCCGTTGAATCCCCATACAGCTTTGATCGTCTGTGGATCCATGTCCATTGTCTCAGCACCGTAGCACCAGCATGGTGTAACTGTAAGAGTGATATCTACGCCTTCTTTACGGAATTTATCTGCACATGCAGCGCTCTCGCCAACACGTCCGATGGTTGTATCAGCGATTACAACTTTAACCGGTTCGCCGTTGGAATATCTTAAATTCTCTTCAAATAATTTAGCAGCTGATTTTGCCATATTCATTGTCTGATCTTCCAGAGATCCACGAACATCCAGTGCTCCTCTACGACCATCGATAGTAGGTCTGATACCAATTACCGGATAGCTGCCAATTAATCTGCTCTTTGCCATAATAAAATACCTCCTGATAAATTATTGTAATATTTCCGCAGGATCATTTCCTGCTAGAGCGTGTCTGAAAAAAAGCTTTCTGCAAGATGTGCGTCACAATTTGTGGGATATTTTGCCCGGATGAGGGCGCCGTAGCGGGCTACGGCAACTGAATTCGGGTGAAATATCCCGCAAAGTGGGGCGTGCAGATTGCGGGAATGATTTTTCAGACACGCTCTAACCCCCAAGATTACATTTTCACTTTTCGCAGCATCTTCTGACTGCAAATATAACAAAAATAATAACCTCTACACCTGTTGTTCCAAGTAGCCCGATAACCACTGTTCACTCCGTTCACAGTAACCCGACTGCTCAACTTTGTTACTGATATCTATTATATAATTGCATTCAGAAAATTACTTGTGTTATAATAGCAAAAAACAGTACAATATTCACTTTTTCTGTTTTAATCATAAAATTTCTGTAAATTTTGTAAGGAGGAAAGTTCTTTTGCATGATTTAGACCATAATGAAGACCGTCCAAGAGGCACTTATGAGTTTCCATTTGAGTTTCATCACATCGATCATACACATCCCAGATATGTCATGTCTTATCACTGGCATGTGGAATATGAAATAATTCGTATTCTGGAAGGTTCTCTTACTGTCACTTTAGACGAAAAAAGTTTTACAGCAGTTAAGAATGATGTCATTTTTGTACATAGTGGAATCCTTCATTCAGGAATTCCCCATGATTGTGTATATCAGTGCATTGTTTTTGATATGAACACTTTTTTGAAAAACAATCCTGTATGCGGAGAATATATCCAGAAAATCCTGCATCAGGAAACAATGCTTTTTCCACATTTTTCAGATGAGCATCCACAGATTCTGAACTGTATTTCTGTTCTGTTTGATGCCATGTATGAAAAAGATACCGGATATGAGCTGACTGTATTTGGACAATTTTACCACTTTTTTGGTTTGGTTTTCAGTAATCATTACTTTATCGAAAATCCTACCCGAACGCGCAGAGACTATAAACGTATTTTACAGTTGAAGCAGGTTCTGGAATTTATCGAAAAAAATTATGCCAATCCTATCACACTTCAGGAACTGTCTGCTTCTGTCTCTATGTCACCGAAATATTTCTGCAGGTTCTTTTCGGAAATGACCCATCAGACTCCTGTGGATTATCTGAACAGACAGAGAATTGAAGAAGCCTGTTTACAACTGGCGGCTACTGATGATTCAATCACAGAAATTGCTTACAGAAACGGATTTAATGATCTGAGTTATTTTATACGTACCTTTAAGAAATATAAGGGCATGACTCCCGGGAAATATAAACGAAGATAAATCAGTACATCGCAAAAAGACCAGAACAGCTCTCTTCAAAACTGTTCTGATCTTTTTAATACTCCTTCGCAACTGTCTGGTGCCTTCAACAGCGGACTGCCAAATAGTTGTCATCCATCTTACAATATTTCATTTAACACAGACTGACCATACTCTGCCAGACTATGGTCTTCTTCTCCTGTACCGCCGCTGATTCCAAGTCCACCGATAATTGTATTTCCGGACTTCAGCGGAATACCGCCGCCGAAAATAACGATTTTTCCACCATCCAGCTTGTCAACGCCATAAAAGGTTCCTCCGGGCTGTGCGATCTTCGAAAGTTCCATTGTAGACATCTTCACTGCCACTGCAGTATAGGCTTTCTTCATTGCCACATCGAAGCTTACAAGGAATGCTCCATCCATCACATGGACCGCAACCGGATTTCCTTCCGGATTGCAGACCGCGATTACCGCACGCTGCCCTCTGCGCACAGCTTCCTGCTCCAGTCTCTCGATCAGTTTCTTCGCTGTATCCAATGTTATCCTGCTCTGAATTCCCATTCGTTTAAGAACCTCCTGGATGACGGCTTCATTGATATCTGCCGTCTTTTTTAATACATCTGTATTACTGTCGGACGGTTCCGGCAATGCATCTGTATTATTATCAGACGTTTTCGCCAATGCACCCGCATGATCATCAGACAGTTCCACTGAAAGATCAGAGTAATACTCTATATATCTCGCCAAAATATACAGATAATCCGAAAGGCGGTTAAGAAATCTCTTACTCTCTGTATCTGCGCCAAACTTCACGCTGACCTGTGCAAGGCAGCGCTCTGTTCTTCTGGCAACAGTACGTGCAATATCTATCTCTGCAGCCAGTCGGCTCTTTCCTGTAAACTTCTCCGGAACAGGCTTTTCGCACAGTGCTTCCAGTTTATCTGTTTCCGCCTCCAACACTGCTGTTTCCTTTTCACTGACTTTACAGTCACGATCATATGGGTTACTGACTCCCGCTGCGATCAGATCAAGATTCTTTTGAATACGTTCAAGAAACTGAAGTATTTCTGACTGACGGAGCATACTTTTTACAAGTTCAATATGACTATTCAGTTCATCAGCCTCACCCATAAGGCGGATACGGTCATCAGACTTGGAAATATTACCGACATGAGCCATATCTGTAATTCCTCTGTCTCCTCTTTTTGTATAAATACTCATCTCTTCTCCATCTCCTGTATCTGATTTCAGCGGCAGTCAGCATCTGCCGGAAATTATTGTCTTCATTTTCAGAATGACCATAATTTCGTATAAATCTTTATAATATCTTCCTTAGTCGGAACTCTCGGATTATTCACTGTGCAGGCATCTGCAAGTGCTGCGTCTGCCATCTTGTCAATTGCTGCAAAATATTCTTCCGGTGCAATTGTTCCCAGTTCCTGAATCGTCAGCGGAATATTCATCTCTTTCTGCATAAACTGAATCCAGTTTACCAGAGAACGGACCGTCATTACTTTATTATAATTGCTCAGTCCGAGAATGTGCGCAACATTGGCGTATCTCTTTACAGCCGGAAGATACTCTTTCTGGCTCTTACTGTGCTTATTAATATCAGAATTAAATTCTACGATATGCGGAAGCAGCATAGCATTTGCCCTTCCATGCGGAATATGGAACATTGCTCCCAGCTGATGAGCCATGCTGTGAGTGATTCCAAGACCTGCTGTATTAAAGGATAAACCAGCCAGACAGGAAGCTACATGCATTTTCTTACGCGCATGCATATCACTGCCATCCAGATATGCTCTCAGCAGGAATACTCCGCAAATTTCAATCGCTTTCTCCGCAAGTGCAGAAGAGAATTCATTATGTGCAGTACTTACGTATGATTCCAGCGCATGTGTAAACACGTCCATACCAGTATCCGCTGTGATGGCCGGCGGAACACTCCTTACAAGTTCTGCATCCAGAATTGCTTCATCTGCTGTAAGGCTCTCTGAGATCAGCGGATATTTTACATGTGCTGCAGTATCGTTTACTACTGCAAAAGAAGTAACTTCTGATCCGGTACCACTTGTCGTCGGAATTGCGATCAGACCTACTTTTCCGTAATTGTTGATCTTCAGTGCAAATTCTCTGATTGCCTTGGAAGAATCAATCGCAGAACCACCACCGACTGCAACAACTGCTTCCGGCTGATATTCCAGGAACTTCTTTACCCCTTCTGCAATCTTGTCCACAGGTGCATCCG
Source organism: Blautia sp. MSK18_10 (assembly GCF_020553185.1). Taxonomy (NCBI): domain Bacteria; kingdom Bacillati; phylum Bacillota; class Clostridia; order Lachnospirales; family Lachnospiraceae; genus Blautia; species Blautia sp. MSK18_10. Next base: position 40,312 of record NZ_JAJCGT010000012.1, read on the forward strand.
GCACAACATCATGGAAAATATCGTATTCAATACCTGCACTGTTTAAAGGAGCAGTGATCAGATTGATCATTTTACTTTGTACCACAAATGGATCTGTTATAATGAGAACCCTTTTATACGGGATCTCTTTTAATCTGTCTAACGCGTTATCCCCAAAATGGATCGCGGTTTTCATCTCAAAAGTATTCATTGTATCATACTCCTATTTTCTTTATCAGACAGGATATAGGCATTTTACATTAAATTTCTCAAAGTGCTTCTTCCAACGTTCTGTCGGTTCTTTGTCCGTCACTATAATATCTACTTCTTTCATGCTTCCTGCTACGGAAAACGCTGTCTGATCAAATTTAGAACTGTCAACAACCAGAATTCTCTTTCGTCCGGAACCGATCATCGCTCTCTTGGTAGAGCCAAAAGCTTCCTGAGATTCCATAATCCCCCATTCCAGATCCAGTGCCTTACACGAAAAGATAACCTTATCTACATAATAAGAACGTATGGATTCGTCTGTCTTTGATCCAAGAAAAGCCAGATATCCTTCTTTCATTACGCCTCCGGTGGAGATAATGTTCCACCCGGATACATCAGCTAACTCCAGAAGTATTTCCATGGAATTGGTAATTACGGTAAGACGTTCTTTTTCCTTTAATGCTTTCGCCACAAAAACTGCCGTAGTACTCGCATCCAGGAAAATATGATCTCCGTCTTTCACAAGGGAAGCTGCAAGTTCAGCCATTTTCTGCTTTCCTGTAACATTCTGGTTCTTACGTACATTGAAAGGCAAATCAATGCTTACATCCTCATTGATCACAGCACCGCCATAACTTTTTATCGCAAGTCCTTCCTTTTCAAGTTTATCCAGATCACGGCGTATGGTCTCTTCAGAGACGTCATAAAGCTGGCTCAGCTCGCTGACCACCACCCGCTTTTCTGCCTGTAATTTTTCGAGAATCAGATTTCTTCTCTCCAGCGCAAGCATATCTTTGCCCCCTTTTTTTGAGAAATTTTTTATGAGTGTCAAGGTCAGAAACTTCTTACCCCGGATATTATAAAATACTGTCGATCATTCTTCTGTCAGGATGTGCGATAACGGAAGAATCCAGGTACATACCCTTGGCAGCTACAAGTTCTTTTGCCCTGTCAATGGAAGCCTCTACCGCAGAAACTTCACCGGTGATCATCATATATGATTTTCCGCACATACCTTTGGCAATACGAAGTTCTATCAAATCTACGATCGCAGTCTTAGCTGCCTGGTCTGCTGCTTCGATAATGGAAGCTGCATCATAAGTTTCAAGAATTCCCAGCGCACTGATATCTTCTACCTGAGTAGTTCCGTAAATTGCCGGGAAAATGGATTCATGCGGATTGCCCAGCACAAAGCTGTCAATGCATTTATCCTCATATGTAGTTACTGCCGTATCAACGGCGGCCTTTACCGCACTTAAGTCACCGGTAATAATTGCAATATATTTACCAGGACATACGGTCTGTGCCTCGACGATCTCTACCTCAGATGTTTTTACCATAGCATCTGCTGCAGTAACGCCTGTAGATGTGGTTTTAAATTCAATCATTCCGATTGCTTTACTCATTTTGTGCACGTCCTTTCTACTTTACTGCAATAATAATGTAACGGTCTGTTACTTCTGTTACTTTACCGCTGACAGAAGCATGAATACCAACGCTTAAGCCCTGTGCCGGCTGTGCGATCATCTGCCCTCTTGTTACCTCATCACCGGCTTTGACCACTGCCTGTGCAGGTGCTCCGATGTGCTGGCTCAATAATATCCTTACTTTCTTAACCTGTACAAGTTCTTCTTTCAGAGGAGCATCCTTGTCATATCTCGTAAGACCAAGTCGCGCCATCAGACGTTCTTCCGGAACCTTACGGTATTCTCTGGATTCCTGTACCGGTTTCGGCTGTACACCCTGCGGAGGACGGATACCTGCTTTTCTCAGACCGCCCTTCATATCTGCGAGAAGACTTCTCGGTGCAAGACTCTGCGGACATGAGTACATCTCACATACACCGCAGGAACTGCAGAAGGAAGCATCTATATATGGATTCAGGTCTCTGAAATCATTATTTGATGCAGCTCTCATAAATTTCGCCGGATCGATCGGATGTCCCAGATTATGTCTCGGACATAAATCTGTACAGGTATTGCACTGGCAGCAGATAGATGCTGCACGTTTTAAATCTATAGAAGAAGTCCGCTGTTTCTTCGCTACAATAAGATGGTCTTTTGGAAGGACCAAAATCGCATTTGTTGTCTTTGTCACCGGATCTGAACCATTTCCGATACGCCCCATCATCGGGCCGCCTACGAAATAGACAGGATCCTTTACTGTTGTGCTGCCTGCCTGTGCTACCACTTCCTCCAGAGTACATCCCAGGGGAACTCTCACTGTAACAGGATCACTTACTTCTGCAACAACAGATACATATTTGTCTGTAACCGGCTGCTTCTCTTCCACAGCACGATATACATTGTATACAGTTTCAACGTTAAATACAGCTACTCCCTGCTCGATCGGCAGTCCTCCCGGCCGTACTACTCTTCCGGTTGCCTCATAAATAAGTACAACCTCATCTCCCATCGGATAAACTTCGTCCAGAAGATGCAGCCTCATGCCAGGAAATTCTTCAATATGCTGATTTAATGCATGAATTGTCTGTACATAAGACTTCTTAATTCCAATAATTGCTTCAGAAGCACCAACCGTCTCCTGGATCATATGGAATGTTTTCATAATTTCATATGCGTGTTTTTCCAATAACTGTCTGTGTAATTTCAGTAATGGTTCACACTCTGCACAGTTCATAAGAATGGTATTAGCCTTGTCTGTAAGCTTCATATAAGTAGGGAATCCGGCTCCGCCGGCACCTACCACACCATTCTGCTGTATAATATCCTGTAATTCTTTGATTTCCATGGCGTTACTCCAATCCTGCACCGTCATCAATAATACCGACAATTGCGGCATCTACTGGTGCTGTTTCTACGCCGCAGCCTATTCTTGCTGCGCTTCCCTGTGCCACCAATACATATTCACCAACTCCGGCTCCGATCATATCGATCGCAACCAGCTGGCTCAGGTCGCCTTTCATATGATGCACAGGCTCGATAATCATAAATTTACTTCCAATCAGCTTCTCACTCTTTCGTGTGGATACCACACTTCCTACAACTTTGCCTACGATCATATGAGCCTCCAAATTGTTTCTGATAATAATATTGGGGGCAAATACTTCTGCCCCCAATTAACGCTTAAGGGTTTCTGTTCAAAAACCTTATCGTGCAGGCACGAACGGCTTTTTGACCTTTGGCCCCCGATATTATTTAATTATTGTTACGGTAGTGCCTGTAGCAATCTTTGCTGCATTTGCTTCATCTGTATCAATATGCATTTCCAGTGTAAAGCTGTCGTCTACACGGATCTTGACCTGATTGAAGATGGTTCCTCTCTCATTATCTGCCTTTACTGATACGATATCGCCGTCCTTCACACCTGCAGCCTGTGCATCTTTCGGAGACATGTGTATATGGCGCATTGCCACGATACATCCCTCTTTCAGATAAACTGCTCCTTTTGGACCTACGATTGCGATTGGTGCACTTCCTGCAACGTCTCCGGATTCGCGAACCGGAACATTCATTCCAAGCTTAATGGCATCTGTCGCAGATACCTCAACCTGTGAAGCTTTACGCACCGGTCCAAGGATTCTTACATTCTCAATGGCACGAAGTTTCAGTCCCACAATGGTAACTGTTTCATTAGAAGCAAACTGACCTCCCATCAGCTCTTTCTTCTTCGTAAGCTGATATCCGGGTCCGAACAATGCTTCTACATGTTCCTGTGTCAGGTGAATGTGTCTTGCGGAAACCCCGATGGGAACCATGAATCCATCGCCTTTTTTTTCATTCTGATTGATTGCCTGAATGACCATTCTGGTAATCAGTTCAATATTATTAGATTCCAAGAATACACCTGCTTTCTGTCAAATATGACGGATTATAACCATCCGGCAGTCTGCTGTGCAGATACCGGACAGTTACGATGGATTACTATTTTAATACAGGCAGGATTTTCTCTACATCTGTATGTGGTCTTGGGATTACGTGTGTAGCAACTAATTCACCAAGTCTGGATGCTGCTGCGCTTCCGCTTTCTACTGCTGATTTAACAGCTCCTACATCTCCACGTACCATAACTGTTACAAGTCCGGATCCGATCTTCTCTGTTCCTACTAATGCTACGTTAGCAGCCTTGCACATCTGGTCTGCTGCTTCGATTGCTGCTGTAAGTCCTCTGGTTTCTACCATTCCTAATGCTTCCTGTGTCATAACTTTTTCCTCCTTATGAGATACTGTTTCCTTTATCTGTTCTTTCTGGGATTCTGTTTTATTTGCTGTTTCTGCCGCCGTATCTGCCGTCTGAGCTTTTACTTCCGGTTTTGAAGAAATTTTTGCTTTCGTTCTTCTTGGAGCGGCTGCCTTTTTAGGGGCATTTTTATCTGCTTCCGGTTTCTTCTCTTCAGCCATTATTCATCCCCCTGATTGTTCTTCCAGCGACTTGCACTTAATTCCACCATTCTGACGATTTCTTCATGGGGACGTGCAATTACTGCATAACTTACCGGTTTCTTGATCGCACCTGTCGCTGCTGCATTTACTGCTTCTGTAACGGCAGATACATCGCCTTCAACTATAATAGTAACCAGTCGTCCGCCCAGCTTACGTTCCCATGACGCCAGCTCAACGTCTGCAGTTTTGCACATGATGTCCAGTGCATCGATTGCTGCAACGACACCAGTGATTTCTATAAATCCATATGATTTACTCATGAGCGAACTCCTTTTTTACACTTCTCAATCTGCTGGTCAGATGCTTGGAAGGATTTTCTCTACGTCTGTATGAGGTCTCGGAATTACATGAGTAGCAACTAATTCGCCAAGTCTGGATGCTGCTGCGCTTCCGCTTTCTACTGCTGCCTTAACAGCTCCTACGTCTCCGCGTACCATAACTGTTACAAGTCCGGATCCAATCTTCTCTGTTCCTACTAATGCTACTTCAGCTGCTTTTGTCATTGCATCAGCTGCTTCAATTGCTGCTGTAAGTCCTCTGGTTTCTACCATTCCTAATGCTTCCTGTGCCATTTCTGCTTCCTCCTGAATCTACAAATAAATATCTGATTATATTTTAACTGATGCCCAATGGATATGCAACTGCTAATCCTTATCCAGGGCGCTGATCTTCAGCATTTTTTCCGTTCCCTCTTCCGGGTTCGGGATCACATAATGCTGTACCACACCAGTCATTCTGTTTGCAACTTCCATGCCTGCTTCCACAGCCGCTGTAACATCAGTTACACTTCCTCTGAATTTAATGCAGACAAGGAGCGGTACCGGCAGGCTGTCAGCATTGGCTGGTTTGTTTTTATCAAAAACCTCCAGGCGGACATTTGCTGCCTTACATCCGGCATCGCCTGCTACAAAGGCTGTCGCCAACCCGAATACCTCTAAAATTCCTACAGCTTCTGCCATTTCTTTTCTCCTCTATTGCCAGGCTTATTATTTGTTGCTACTGTTCACAGCAATACTCTTTGCGGGATATTACCGGTGAACAGTAACTATTTGTTTACAACTGCGATCTTAAGTCCTGTCATTGCCAGGTTTGTCTGAAGAGCTTCATTGATCTGCTCTAACGGGAACTTATCTGTGATCAGTTCAGACATCGGAAGACCAATTGCTTTTGCTCTCTTAAGGAAATCAAAGGTTGTTACATAATCTCTCAGAGTATATACCCAGGAACCAACCAGGTTGATCTCTTTGGAGCAGAGGTCAAAGTGCGGATTAATTGTAGCATCTCCACCATTGATGAAGAAGCCAAGTTCACAAAGACCACCACCATTGCGGATAAATTTATAAATGTTTGCATGAGCTTTCGGGTTTCCTGTGCACTGGAATGCGAAATCTGCAAGATGTCCGCCCTGAGCTTCTTTTACAGCTTCTGTCAGTGCTTCGATTCCCTTAAAGTTCATGAAGTTAACGCTTGTGTCTGCACCCATTCTCTTGGCAAATTCAAGACGTTTCTCATTTCCGTCTACTGCGCAGATATGTTCAACCCCCATAGTACGGAGTACTGCAATGCAGATCAGTCCGATTGGTCCGCAGCCCTGAACTACAACTCTGCTGTTGAAACGAAGGATTCCGGTTGTTTTTGCTCTCTCAACTGCATGTACAAGTACTGCACATGGCTCGATGAGGATTCGGGAATCTAGATCCAGATCACTTACATTAAAGAATGTAGTTCCGAAATTTCCACCTCTTAAGAAGATGTAATCGGAGAACCATCCGTTAAGATGTACATCATCATCCGGAAGAAGTCCATATACGTCAGCTCCACCTACGTTCTTCTTGTTCAGGTCGAACATTGTGATTTCCGGATCATCTTTAAAGATCATACAGGTAACGACTTTATCGCCAACCTTTACAGGTTTTCCTGCAGTATCTACTTTAACATTCTTACCCATAGCCACGATTTCACCTGTACCTTCATGTCCAAGTGCTACCGGGATCAGGCCAAATGGATCTCTTTTAAATTCATGTGCATCTGTACCACACACACCGCATCCTTCAACTTTAACCAGGATATCGTCATCTCCAATCGGAGGAATCGGATATTCTTTCAGTTCGAAATGTTCCTTTTCAGTTAATACAGCTACTCTGGCTGTCTTCGGGATTCCAGTTGTTGCTGCCGGTGCAGAAACTGTTGCTGCTGCCGGTGCATTTCCTGTCATGCCGGAGAGAACCTGTTTCACGATTTCTTCTATATTTACATTATTCATGTCCATGTTCTTTCTCTCCTTAACTCATCATCTTTAACGAATGCAAAGGCTGTCTGCCATTACGCAGCGTCTTCTCTTGGTAAATGTACTTGCGCAGGTAAGACCTTCACCTGTACGGCTTGCGATTGTAAATGTACAATAGCCTTCACCGCCAAATCCTAATGCAGCATAGGATGGTGCATTCTTTACAAGGATTGCTGTATCAATTGCTTTCGCATATTTTGTAATATTATCAATATTCTTTGAATGGATATGTGCAGAATGGCGATTTCCGTGTTCTAACCATACTGCCTGTTCCACTGCATCATCAAAATCTCTTGCTCTTACTACACCAAGGATCGGCATCATAAGCTCTGTTGTGATCAGCGGATGTTCCTTCGGTCCTTCAAATACGATACAGCGGATATTTGCCGGTGCATTGACACCGATCATGGAAAGAAGTGTTCTTGCGTCACGTCCGACACATTTACGGTTCAGTTTTCCGCCTGCCAGAACTACTTCTGTAAGTTTATCCTGTTCTTCTTTAGATGCAAGATAACAATCATTCTCAGTTACAAGATAATGCATCAACTCATCTACGATAGAAGAAACTGCTACGATCTCTTTCTCTGCGATACATGGAAGATTGTTATCAAATGTACATCCGTTTACAATGTCTGTTGCCGCTTTACGGATGTCAGCTGTTTCATCAACAAGTGCCGGAGGGTTTCCTGCACCTGCACCAATGCCACGTTTGCCGGAAGAAAGAACTGCAGTTACAACTCCAGGTCCCCCGGTTGCTGCAATAAGCGGGATGTCTTTATGTTTCATCATTACATTGCTGGTTTCAAGAGTAGGTTTCTCTACAGTAACCGCAATATTATCCGGTCCGCCGGACTCTAATGATGCTTCATTCAGAAGATTGATCGCATAAATGGAAGTCTTGATTGCTGCCGGATGAGGATTAAATACAACTGTATTTCCTCCTGCAAGCATTCCCATTGTATTACATAAAATTGTTTCACTTGGATTGGTACATGGAGTAATAGCACCGATCACACCGAAAGGTCCCATTTCAATAAGAGTTAATCCTCTGTCTCCTGACCATGCAGTTGTTGTAATAACTTCTGTTCCCGGTGTCTTATCAGCTACGAGATGATGTTTGAGAATCTTATCTCCTACATTTCCCATACCGGTCTCTTCCACACCCATGCGTGCCATTACTTCTGCATTTTCTTTTATTTTCTTACGAATGCAGGTAATAATTTTTTCTCTCTGATCCATGGACATTTTCTTTACAATAAGCTGTGATTTCTTGGCAGCTTCAATTGCATCATTCATTTCTTTAAAAATGCCATGTTTGCCAGTCGGAGCGTCTGCTATCTGCATTTTTGCCATAACTTCCTGTACAATTTCCTGTACCATATTCTCATTAATTGGCATGAGACTGTCCTCCTTGATTATCTATGCTCTTATTTCATTCCTAACTGAGCCATTACTTGTTTTGTAATCTCAGCAACTAACTGTGCATCAGATGCAGCATTATTCTCTGCCGGTTTTGAATCTCCACCTACGAAATCATACTGATATCCAGGGAATTTCTTGAATTCTCCGTCTTGACATGCTCCACCGCAGTTATGACAGTTCTTGCCGTCTTTGTTCAGGCAGAGGTTTGCCGGATGTTTACCAGCCATACCGAATTTACGACGAATTTCATAAAGTTTCTCAATGTTCTTCTCATCAAATTCCTTAGGTCCGCCAAGAACTTTTGACTGATACAGAAGCTGTGCGTAGAACTCAACAGATTCCATCTTCATGTAAGCTGCGTTTAAGTCTGTGCTCCATGTCAATGCTCCATGGTTCTCAAGAAGAACTGCATCGAAATATGGAAGGTATTTCTCAAGATTATCCGGAATCTCCATTGTAGATGGTGTACCGTATTCAGCGATCGGAACGCATCCAAGTGAGATAACTGCTTCAGGCATGATCGGCTGTGTCAGCGGAATACCTGCAATTGCAAAAGATGTTGCATAAATCGGATGAGCATGCACAACAGAACCTACGTCCGGTCTCTTCTCATAAACTCTCATATGCATTTTGATTTCAGAGGATGGTTTGAATCCCGGGTTAGCCTGGATCACATTTCCTTCTCTGTCTACTTTACAGATATACTCCGGTGTCATAAAACCTTTGGATACACCTGTAGGTGTGCAAAGAAATTCGTTGTCGTTCAGTTTTACAGAGATGTTACCATCGTTTGCAGCTACCATGTTGCGGCTGTAGATTCTTCTTCCGATGTCGCAGATCTGTTTTTTGATTTCATATTCGTTTACCATGCTCATTTTCCTCCTTAAGGCATTGATATAGTTTTTGACGTTTCTACCTGTGATTTTACACTATCGGTCATAAAAAGTCAATACATTTCCGTTGTTTTATGTTGTTTTTACGGGTTTTATCGTGTTGTTTTTGTTTGTTTTTTTCTTTTTTTATTCCAATAATCGTATCAGATGCAAAAAATACCTCATCCACCGATCTGACAGTCCAGACCGCAGACCGCATGTACTGCCTTTTTTAATGTTTCCATATGTTCTTTGGACGGTGGTTCCACATTTCCCATCAGATATGGTCTGCCAAGTCCCTCATATTTATCCTGTCCAAGTCTGTGATACGGAAGAAGATGAATCTTGTCCACTCCGGGAAGTGTGTCTGCAAACCTTGCAATCCCCTGGATTTCCTCCACTGTATCATTAAATGTGGGTATCACCGGTACACGGATTACCAGCCTGGTTTTACCGGAAAGCGCCACTTTTCTGGCATTTTCCATCATCAGTTCATTGGAACGTCCTGTAAATTCTTTATGTTTCGCAGGATTTGTATGTTTAATATCCATTAAATAAGTATCCAGATACGGTAAGATTGTCTCAATCGTCTCCCATTTTGCACATGCCATACTCTCGATTGCAGTAGAAATCCCTCTCTCTTTGGCAGCTCTCAGAAGTGCTCCTGCAAATTCCGGCTGACAGAGACATTCTCCGCCGGAAAGAGTCATACCTCCGCCCGAGCGGTAATAGTATACCCTGTCTTTCTCAACTTCTTCAATCATCTCCCTGACTGTCACATCACGTCCGATGACCTTGTCTTCTCCCTGCACTTTCATTGTCTGGATTTTATATTCCTGAGATTCCGGATTGCAGCACCATTTGCACCGCAGGACACAACCTTTCAGAAATACGATCGTCCTTATACCCGGTCCATCATGAATAGAATATTTCTGGACATCAAACACTCTGCCCTTTGTATCCAAATAGTCCATGCTTTTCCTTTCTTATTCTGTTATCCATACATCCTCTGCCTGTCACTTTTACTTCCTGCAAAAAACGTCTGAATCAGAAGCCCTGTTCTGTACGACGGATGATATCATCCTGAAGGGAACGGGAAAGTGTCGTAAACAGTGCACTGTAGCCTGCCACGCGTACTACCAGATGTTTATATTTCTCAGGATGTTCCTGTGCATCCAGCAGTGTCTGCCTGTCAACTACATTAAACTGCATGTGCATTCCCTTCTGGTCAAAGTATCCGCGGATCAGTGCAACGAATTTCTCCAGTCCCTCTCTTCCTGAAAGTGCGGATGGGTGAAATTTCTGATTAAAGAGTGTTCCGTTGGATACAATAAAATGATCCAGTCTGGATACGGAAGTTGCCGCTGCCGTAGGTCCCTTTACATCCTTGCCCGCAGATGGCGAAACGCCGTCTGCAACAGGTGTGTGTGCATATCTTCCATCCGGCGTCGCTCCTGTCTGTCCGCCCAGCGGTACATTTGCAGATACAGGATACAGACCTGCCTGGAACTTTCCGCCTCTTGGATTGTTATACTTCTGAAGCGGTTTGGAATATGTATAGGCAACTTCTCTTGCAAAATAATCAACTTCCGGAATATCATTTCCAAATTTCGGAACTTCATCGATCATATCGTGGATTTCTTTGAATCTCTGTGTCTTCTGTTCACCCGGTTTCATTCCCATGAAAGTTTTCAGAAGTCCTTCTGCAGTGGAAGCATCCACATTTCTGCCTGCTTTCTGCATTGCCTTCATGATCATCTCTGTCATATCACCGGCGGACTGCGCATCCAGTCCTTTATCATAGTTCCATGCAAGAGCTTCCTTAAGTTCTTTCATAGATACTTTCTTATCCTCATAGACCAGTTTGCGGATTGCAAAAAGTCCATCTGCCATATTGGCGATTCCAAATCCCTGAGGACCTGTAAAGTTGTAAACAGCTCCACCTTCCTGGACAGACTTGCCTTCTTTCAGACAGTCATCTATCATACAGGAAAGGAATGGTAACGGACAGCGTTCCGCATGAGCTACATCAATAGCATTATCTGCATTCACCAGCAGGGAAATGCAGTATTCCATCTGTTTCTTATATGCGTCAAAGAATTCATCAAAGGTCTTCATCTGAGTGACATCGCCGGTAGGGATTCCCACCATCTCACCTTTATCCATACCATTCGAAAAAACAAGTTCCAGAGGTCTGCACATATTAAAGAATGCGGCATCATGCCACCCTTCTGTCTTACCGGCTTTCTGCGGTTCTACACATCCGATGATATTGTACTCTCTGGCATCCTCCAGAGATAAGCCTCTGTTCTGCAGTGCCGGAATAATCACCTCATCATTGTAATATGCAGGAAGTCCGATTCCTGTTCTCGTAAGCTCGGCTGCCTTTATCAGGAATTCATGCGGAGAACCATTCCATACTCTCACAGAAAGTGATGGAGCCGGAAGATGCACATGCATGGATGCCTGAATACACATAACAGAAAGATCGTTAGTTACATCCTCTCCCTCTTTATTCTGACCACCTGCGATCAGATTCTGGAAAAGGCTATATCCTGCAAATCCTTCCGCTGAAGCCGCATCACGACATTTATTCAGGTCATTTAATTTAACCCAGATGCAATCCATCAATTCCTGTGCGAACTCTCGGGTAATAGTTCCTGCTTCCATATCCTTCTTATAATATGGATACATATACTGATCAAAGCGCCCCGGTGAAATAGAATGTCCACTGGATTCCATCTGAAGAAGCTGCTGTACAAACCAGAATGACTGACATGCCTCATAGAAATTCTGTGCACCCTTTGCCGGTACCCTGCTGCAGTTCTCTGCGATAACAAAAAGTTCCTGTTTTCTTACCGGATCACTTGTCTGTGCCGCCATTTCCTGCGCAAGTTTTGCATATCTGCCTGCATAATCGATCACCGCCTTACAGCTTAAAATCACTGCCTCAAGGAAGTGAGACTTTCTTGCATAATTACCGTCACCGACACTGCATCCATCCAGCTCTTTCTGAGCCTTCTCCATGATTCCCTCAAAACCGATTTCCAGTACTTCCCAGTATTTAACTGTTACATGTCCTACACCATTGTAAAAATAATTTCCAGGTGTAAAAATATTGTGTTCAATTGCCTTGATTGCTTCCGGTGCCATATAGGAAGTTGCAAGTTCACTGGTTGTTTTCCCTTTCCAGTACTTATCTGCCTCCTTAAGTTCGGCTTTGGTCTCCTCAGCAATCTCAAAAGGATCCGCAGTTCTGGTCGCAACTGTATCCAGTTCAGCTTCCAGCCACTCATAAGAGAACTCCGGAAATGTCTGACATCCCCTCGGCGCAATCGTACTGCTTCCGACAATCAGTTCATTGTCACGGATAATGATCGGAATATTATGAAGAATATGCGCAAAAGCCTTTGCTCTGCGTGTGATGATCGGTTCTCCTTCTGTTTCCTTATAAGATTCTGTGATCAGCTTTGCTCTGGCTGATTCGATCACCGGCATATGTTCATACAATGCATCTACCAGTTTCTGAATTCTGGGAGACTTGGGAATATCTGATGTTTGAAATTTTTCCATGTTACTCCTTTCTCATGAATAAAAGCTGCACCCATACCAGACCCCAATACATTCCGGTATCATTCTGACAGCAATATCCTCCATGTTTTCATATAGATTCATTATACCTTATGGCTATCGCGAAGTCAACACAAATCAACACATATATCCTGAACTTTTATGTTGTTTTTTATTTGTTTTTTCTTCCGTTCTGGTTGTTTTTGTTTTGTTTTTATGATTGACATTTCATTTTTCTTCAGACACGTTAAAAGCAGCATATCAGGTTATGATCCATAACTCTGATATGCTGCTTTTTAATATCGTATATTGTTTTTTCTGCATCGGATGACTTTAATGAGCATGCTTTTCCATCGCTGCACTCCCATATATTCATATACACTTAACTATTGTTTCCTGTTCTCTTTTTGTTCTCTGGCTTCTCTTACTTTCTCCCTCTGTTTCGTCAGATCGTAATAATCATCTGTAAGAACCCCATGTTTTCGCATCATATCAAACACAGTCTGCTGAGCAGGTGTCATCTTCATGCCAATAGAATTATTATAATCCGTAAGAACGCATCCTGTTTTCTCAATCAGCCAGAACAGCGGAGAATCATCATCCGGGATCATTTTCCAGATTTCGTTCTCTGTCCATGGAAGCAATTCCATCATTCCATGAAGATGTCCTCTGGGTATTCTTACGTAATCGCCGTCCGGCTTGATCAGACCGTCAGAAAAGTTCTCATCCTTAATTTTCATCTCATTTAACAGTTCTTCTGTTATCTTCATCCTCTTTTCCTCACCCTCGAGTATTGCTTTTTCCTATTATACGTTTCCCGCCAGAGTTACGCAAGTAAAAAGTCTAAATAGCCTCTTTCCTCAAAATATATCACGTTCTATAAAATTCCATCTTGATTAAATTGCAAAAAAATTGTAGACTATATATGCACACACATTATTAGTTTTTGTTAATTAAGACTGATTTGAGGTTTCCTCATAACGTCTCAATTATACACACACATTTTCTAAAAAGAGCAGCTGCATCATCCGATGCGCTGCTCTTTTAGTTCCACTGTTTATTTTGTAACTGTTCTCTGCCGTCGACGGCATTCTTTAATGATTTTAACTCTTACTTTTTCTTCTTCAGGAAATAAATAAGTAAAATTATGATAACAATAATCCCGATACCACTAATCCAGATTACAGGATTCTTCATTCCTGAATCTGCTTTTACATTCTTTCCTGATGTTTTCTGACTCTGCTTATCATCAGATTCCTTGTCTTCTGTCGAAGCAGGCGTCTCTGTTTCTTCCGGTGTTGGCGTTGCGTCTTCTGTAGGTGTTGCCTCCGGTGTCGGTGTTGCTTCTTCTGTAGGTGTTGCCTCCGGTGTCGGTGTCACTTTTTCTGTAGGTGTTACCTCTGGTGTTGGTGTGGCTTTCGGAGTTGGAGTTGCTTCCGGTGTTGGTGTAACAGCAGCCACCGGAACATTTCCTGATGTGCCTGTAGCCTCCGGTGCATCTGCGGATACATTTTCATTTACGTAATCTGTATCACGATCAAGATTCAGCCATCCCTGTGTCACACCATCTGTGTCTGTTTTCCCCCAGTTTGTTCCGTCTTCTCCCTGAACATACTGAAAAATATGTACAGTTGTCCCATCTGCGATTCCCTCTGTTTCTGAAACCTGATCAAATTTCTCTCCAGGTCCGTTATAAACCGATACGTTTCCATCGTTTCCATGAACCTTTACTTCGAAATCCACATCTTTGCCTCCGAAAGTACGATATTCCTCATTGGCAGCTTCTTCTCTGGAAGCCGGATCCAGATCATCCATAGGAACATATCCGTTCATTCCATGGTAATGTGTATATGCCCATTTTTTTTTGTCTGCTCCATTCTTCTCACCCAGAACGTGAATGGCAGTTCCATTTGGGATCTTGCTGTCATTCAGTTTAACACTCTGAGTGTCTGCTTCATCATAAATATCTACCCCGCCCTGTGTACTCTGTACGATCATATAATAATCTGTTACATAATCCGGATTCTGACCCTTTCCGTCATCCGCATAAACAGAAACCACTGTCAGAATAAAGCACAGTACCATTGCTATTACTGTTCCAAACCTTCTCTTCATAATCTCTTTCCTTCATTTCCTATTTTCTTTTTACAGCAGATGAACTTTTATATTTGCTGTATGTATTTCCATATGGCTCTTTAACATATGCTTTTACCGCATAATAGTATGATACACCTTTTTGTGCTTTTTTGTCCAGATAAGAAGAACTATTTCCATTGGAAATTTTCTTTATCAATTGATAGGAACCACCTTTTTTCTTTCTGTAAATATAATAGCCGTCACATTTTTTCTGAGGCTTCCACCGGATGCGGATTCCATTTTTCTCAGATTTCACAGAAGTAACCTTCTGCACTGCAGGTGCTGCTTTAATCACATCGCCGGTTTTATATTTACCTGAATATCTTTTTCCGGATGCTTCATAATATGCTTTTACTGTATAACGGTATGATGCATTAGCCGTAACCTTACTATCTTTATATTTTAATTCCGATGTCCCGACATCTGCAATTTGGGACCACTTCCCACCTGCTGCAGGTTTTCTGTACACATAATATCCTGTAGCTCCGGAAACTTTTTCCCATGAAATAAGGTTATATCCGGAATTATATGCCTTCACCTGAAATACCGGTGTATCCGGCACCCATGACTGATTCAGGGTCCTTGTATGTGCCTTGATCCTTGCCGTCCAGTTTTTCGTCTTTCCATCTGTCCACCTGGCCGTTTCCGATGCACCCTTATAGAATGTCTGCCCTGTTTCTATCCCCGCCGTACAGGTAAACCAGTTCCCATAACTGGACTTTGCTTCCACTCCAAAGCTGATTTTTTCAATCCCACTGTTTGTGATCACAACAGAATATCTGCTTCCCTGTTTCAAAACCACCTCTGGTACACTGATAGTCTGTACACCTGCGATTGGCTGTTCAAACTCATATGGAGCAGCATATGCAGCGGTCCCGCTTTCCGGGTCATATGGATCTGTCAGATCGGTGTATATCTGAATTTTGTAACAGGCATTGTCACTGTTTGTAACAAGATTAACCTCCCCCAGGACTTCTGCTTTTCCCTTTCCTGCAGTTGTCTCATAAACTGCTGCTACTGACTGTCCCGCCTGTATCGGAATCACTGAAAGTGCTGAAGAACCATCATAAAAATAATTATTCCTGTACTTTTGATCCGAAGCAGCCACTGCCTCTGCACTTACAAGTTTACTGATATTGGGATCCTGATAAGAAAGATAGTAATATCCTCCGTCTCCTTTCTTCTCCCCCCAACTGTTTTTGATGATCCACGCACCATCAGATGTTACATTGGAAACAGGAAGGAAATTATCCTTTGAATACGTATCATCCCATCCGACCACTGTCACAATATGATTAATTACAGTCGAATTTGATTTTCCAACAGGATAACAATATGCAGCTGTGTCCGGATTTACATAACTTTCCTTCATATAAAGCATAATGGATACTGCATGGTCATTCAGCAGCATTTCTTTCATACGTTCCTCACTGTATTTGGAAACAGATGCATTTTTCAGATATGCTGCAGAATTATAAGCCTTACTTTCCGGAATCTGTACAGTCAGATCATTCTGATGCGAAGAATCCGTAGGAAATGGTACATCGGCCTCTGTGGTCATTCCCGACCATGTACTGAGATAAATCGCCGCCAGGTGATCATTACCTCCTATCACGTGATAATTTCCCAGTACATAATTCTTATCATCAGGGGTATTTCCAAGAGGATCATTCTGTCTGTTGGAGAAAAAATATGATAAATGTTCTTCTGACAGATCGTAGGTTCCTTTGTTCTGTGCCAGAAGCGAAGTCTCCATGATTGCTGCCATACCAAAAGCCCAGCAGGTTCCAAATGGATTCTGATTCTTTACGGGCGTAACTAATCCTTCCTTTCTGGCATCATAGGAAGATGGAAATGCAGCCTCCCTGTTTCCATATGCAGCATAAACTGATGTCAGATTGCTCTCCACTTCAATTCCCGGATCCAAAGGTTTTAAATTTTTAAAGGGTTCCAGTTCTTCCTTTCTTTCCTCTTCTGTCAACGGACGGCCCTTAATATACCTGATTCCGTCTGTACCCTCTTCTGAGTTTTCTCCATCCTGAAACTCCTGTTTTGCATCATCGCTTCCGAACAATTCTGCATCCGATCCCGTATCTGTTCCAAATTCATCTGCCTGTGAACTTTGAAATTCTTTCAGATCTGATGTATTTTCTTCTGTCTCCCTGTTGACTCCGGATCCAAACATTTCCTGACCCGCAGCTGGTACCGATGTATAAACCATTGCATAAGCCAGAAAAACTGACAATGCGCGTATCGCTGTATTTCTTTTTTTCATGTAGTAGTTAACTCCTTTACATAAATATAATATCATTATATCAGCATCTTTTTTGTTTTTCAACCATGATCAATGACAAAAACCGTCGGAAAACAGTGAATTTTCCCTGTTTTCCGACGGCTCTATGTAGAAATGCAGAGCTCTGCCGACAAGAAAATGTCGCCAGGAAAAGACGTCAAATGCCTGTGATGCATTTTCTTCTGTGCATGTGAAAAGTGTGGAAAATGTGTGTGAAATGCTTTATATACTAACTCAGAACAGACTTGAAAATCTTACAGACTCTTCTCTTTTGCTATCCTTATTCTAGCAGAACAAGCATTGTATTACAATGAAAATCGTTCTTTCTTATTTGTGCTAATCTGACACATTGTTACTGTTCACTCCGTTCTAAGCAGCAACGCATTCTCCTCTTATTTGCTGATACTTTCCTTTGCTCTTTTCATCATATCAGCCAGTTCCTGGTATTTTCCTGTGACATATCCATAGTTTTTTCGCTTATGCGGAAGCATACAGTTTGTGCAGTCTTTAATTCCCTTTTCCGTATACCGGAAATTCCCACCGCATTTCTCACCCAAGGCATATAGCGGGCAATAACAGAACAGACAGTTAAAATCATCCGGATCTGCATTCTTATGACACGGAAAAAATTCACATTTCTTATGGCTGAAATAAGAATATTCTTTCCCTTCCCAATAAGGTTTCTCCATTGCTACCTCTCCTCTCCTGTTGCAAGTTTTTATCTTTCCAGAATAATTCCGTTTTCTCAGTCTCCATCAATCCCACCCATCAGAGGACAGAGGACGAAATAAAAAAAATACTCTAATAAATTATCAATTTCTCTTCACATAACAAAGCATTGAAAATTCATTACAGTATTTTTCACAGATCATACATTTAAAATTAATAAGAGGGAGCGATGCTACCCCGGGGTAGAAAAAAATCCGTTCATGAGTGCGCGGAGGGAACGAATAAATCCGAAGTAGTATCGCCTGCCATTTAATCATGTATAATTCATAAAGAACAGGCGCATTCCATAAAAAATGTCTGCCTTCAGATAAAAGCAGACAACACTCCGAAGCTGCGGATTCAACGGAGTTGGTTGTTACACTTTACACGGAAGTTTAACCTCGCCATACCAAGCAGGTTTCCTGGCTCCAGGCTCATCGCTCCTCTCTCCTTCTCATGCTATGGCACAATGGACATTCTGAGATTTGCTCCTCTGTTACAGTGACCGGATCGCTCAGGTTTCTCACCTGATTCCCTCTTTCTGTACTGCTCTTTCTCACAGTATCAGCACTTAATATGTTCTGTATGGAATTATACTGTCATTATAATAACACCCTGCAACAAGCTTGTCAACTATTTATCAATATATTTTCCAAATTATTATTGTTCATTCGTTACTGTTCACACACCACTATTCCGCGAGGTGTTTTGGCATGAATATTCCACACCTTCCGGCAGCGGATCCCATTCATTCAGACCAAGACTCTGTCTGAATTTTGCTTCTTCCAGACTCAGCTTTGGAACATCCTCATTCAAAAACGCTCTCAGCTCATCAATCCCCTCTCCGGTCACATTGTTTACCAGAAAAATTCTTTCACATCCTGCATTCAGCATCCACTGACGCACCATTGGAACATTCGCATAAGGAGAATCTATTTTCGTAATGATTCCTATCAGTGGTCTCAGAATAAATGCATTACTGCCATAGCCAAACAAACTGAAAGGTTCATCTGCTGACTGTACCATTGCCACCACATCTGCTTCAAAAGAAAAACAGGCCAGCCCTACGCTGAAATGCTTGGACTCTGCATACTCTCCCGGAGAATCAATGGTATCATCATCCGTATTCGTATACTGCGTTTTTACATAATGAAGTTTTTCGCCTTTTAATGCCTGCGTTAATGAAGTCTTACCTGCTTCACTTCTGCCCATCAGAAATATTTTCTTCATATTTAATGTCTGTCCCTTTCACTTCTCTCAGCTATTCCGGCAGTTACATAAGCACCATCGGTACAGAATAACTGACTTTTCGTATGTTTTAACTTTTGTGAACTGCACAAGTCTTAAAGCCAAGCACCTCTCTAAAAAATTTCACCACTTCTTCCACTGCAGTCTGAACTTCCGTCAGACCTCCCGTAAGGATCAATGATCCGCTGAAGCGATCCATGAAACCAATCTCCACATTTGCACTTTTCACTGCAATATCAGCAGCTACAACCACTGCTTCCCATGGGGTAAAACGAATCATTCCAATTGCTTCTCCTGTGTGGTCTTCTCCCTCATGGACTCCAATATGCAGACCAAGATTCTGATAAATACAGCTCTGTGAAGGATTGATCACATGCGCCAGGCACACTTCCTTTCCCGGAACCCTTACCCTGGTCATACGCAGCTTTTTTCCCTTTAATTTCTCATAATCCTGGTTATAAAGCTTTTCCAGTAATTCTCTGGTTGTCATCCCTGCCATCCCAACACTTCCTATCTTTTGGTAATCTTGCAGACTACATAACCCAGAGTGTCTCTGAAATAATCCACAACCTCAGTCATCGCTGACATTACATCGGAAATCTCTCCCGTAATGATCAGTGTGCCTGTAAATCGATCTGCAAATCCCAGATAAACATTTCCGCTTTTTACCGCAATATCAGATGCGATCACTGCAGATTCAGGCGGTGTCATATTCATAATTCCGATTGCAGATGAACGGTAATCCACCTGCGGATTCAGTCCAAGCTTCTGGTATATGACCGGAGCCGGCCCTCCCATTACATGTGCAAAAGTAATCTCCTTGCCAGCAACTGTTTCCTGTACAATTCTTATGTGTTCTACATGGTCATTTGCCATTTATCATTCCTCGCTTTCACTATTCAACTATAATCCGGATAATTCATGAGAATATTCTTTCCCACTGATGTCTCCAAAAACAGATTTAAAATTTTATATGTATCTCTTCAGTTACATAAACTGTACTATCCATCCAATTTTATGTCAAGGTAAAATCCACCTGAAAATCGGTAAAATATTATACATGGTTACGGTTCACTCCGTTCACAGCAACACGCTTCGCGATGCACAGAATTTATGCTAATCGCATAAATTCGCGCGGTATGTCTCGGAATTTTGGCATATTCATGCCAAAACACATCGCGGAATAATGATAACTTATACATAAAGAAAAGGAGCATCAGCCCCCTTAGCGATACTCCTTTTCAACCCCTATAAATTTAATTATTTATACTTATTTAATTACACCAGTCTTCTTACAGAAACAATCGTCCTGTACGCTGCGTTATCACTGATCTTAATGCCATCTACAGAGTTCGATGCATGAACGATACGTCCATTACCCATATAGATTGCAACGTGTCCACCGTAGCAGATTAAATCGCCCGGCTGTGCATCAGCATAAGATACTTCTGTACCGGCATTCTGCTGTTCATAAGAAGTTCTCGGAAGACTTACTCCGAAGTTTGCATATACACTCTGTGTAAATCCTGAACAGTCAGCTCCACCTGTAAGGCTTGTACCGCCCCATACATATGGATTGCCAACAAACTGTGTTGCAAAGTCTACTACAGAAGATCCTGCTCCTGAACCTGAAGATGAAGAACTATCTGAATCAGATGACTGTTCACTCTCATAATCATCTGGTGAAACTGTATTATCAGAATCAATCACATTGCCATACTCATCGTACTCTACATCATCAGAAGCTCCTGCATTGTCAACAGAATCACCATTTTCATCATATTCTACACCATCATCTGCTTCAGACTCATCATCCGCATCATCAGTATTCTCAATCTCATTTCCGTCTTCATCATACTCTACATTTTCTTCCTCTTCTGATTCGGAGTCCTGTTCCTGCTCTGCAGCTTTTGCTGCTGCCTCTTCTTCTGCCGCCTGTCTTGCAGCCTCTTCCTCAGCCTGTCGTCTTGCCTCTTCTTCTGCTGCGATTCTTTCAGCTTCCAATCTCTGAATTTCAGCTGTCTGTTCCGCTAACAGATTTGCATATTCTGTCGCCTGCTGCTGTGCATATGCAATTTCATTCTCATAATCGGCTGATTCAGATTTCTTCTGATCGATCTGGCACTGAAGATCATAAGACTGCTGTTCATAAGAAGCCTTCATCTCTTCCAGTTCTGCTTTGTCAGATTCATACTGAGTCTTTAAATTATTCACCTCATTAATAGTATTCACATATTTATCAAGATTCTTTCTGTCCTGCTCATACATCTGCTGTGTATTCTCAGCACGTGTCAGAAGTTCACTTAAATCTTCTGAATTAAGCATCATCTGAAACCACGCTGCATCCCCACCCTGTTCATACAGTGCCTGAATACGAAGCTTCATGCTCTCATACTGCTTATCTCTCGCCTTCTGAGCCTTAGCCAGATCCTGTTTTGTCTTAATAATATCTACTTCTTTATTATCGATATCTCCTTTAAGAGTATCAATAGAAACCATAACACTTACAAGATTGGAATCCAGTTCGGAAATCTCATTCTCAAGCTGTGATTTCGCATATGCAAGCTCATCCATTCTGGAATATGTAGCATCCAGCTGCTGACTTGTGATCGCCTGCTCTTCTCTCAATTCATCCTCTCTTGAAGCACTTACACTAACAACCTGTGTTGCGCTCATCAGGAGTGCTAATGTAAGACATACAATTCTTTTCTTCATGAATTCTCACCCTCGTAACATTTTCTTTCTATATCTTAATGTTTTTGCAATATCTAAGTTAATTCTTATACATATTAACACACCGCACTCAAAAACGCAAGGATTAATTACCATAAATTTTATATTTCTGTAACATTTATTAATCTTTTTGTTATTCTTCGCATTTCTTTCTACAATTCAAACATATTCCATTTCATGTTTGTAATAATTTGACACAGGACAAAGATATCTGATGCAGGGTTACTGTTCACACACCACTATCCCGCGAGGTGTTTTGGCATGAATATGCCAAAATCCCGAGACATACAAGCCAAAATTCCATTGCCGCAGGTAATCTGGAATGAATTTTGGCTACGTTACTGTGAACGGAGTGGACAGTAACGTAGCAGGACTTCACGCTATAGTGGACTGGATTGTTTGCATTATTTATGGAATTACTACAGAACACAAAAAAAGAAGCAGCCTCCTCATTCGAAAGCTGCTTCAATTTTCTTAACTATTCACTTCTCAGCTAAACAGATCTGCAAGGATCTGGTCTGCGGTCATATTCATATATCCATCCGGATCAGAAAGCGTACTTCTGTTCCATCTCAGATAATTACCTCTTCTGATATAGTTACCAGATGAAGTATGATAATCATATTTGGTATATCCCGGATATCTTGACATATACTTCTGTGCCAGTGCAATCGCCTGACTGGAATAACCACCGGACGGAGTAGGTGTACCTGCAATCTGAACACCTGCATTCGGGGTAGAATGCACGATCACTGCACTCTTATCAGCACACTGTCCGAGAATGATCCATGTATGTCCACTGTCATATCCCACATCTCCGGGATATACTGTCCAGTCATCACTTGCCAGATTCGCCTGAGTGAGAATACTTCCCCAGCCCATGGACTTATAATAAGAACCAATCTCACCGGAAACTACTGTATATCCGCTTCCTACACCGGACTTACTCTGCATTACCTGATAAGCTGACCATCCTACGAAACCGGAACAGTCAAAACCTTTTGCTCTGTTGGCTGTGCTGAGATCTCTGTAGTTATTGTAATCATAACTGCTGCTCTGACTGTTATAGAAATCAGTCATTGTCTGACTTGTTCCTTTTCTGGTGGAATCATTCCATCCGCCACCCCATACGTACAGAGCCTGACCAACAGGCTGTAATGCACCTGCCAGATAATTCTTGATTGTTCTGGAACCGGTCGGACTTGTCGTATTGCTCAATATACCATTGGAATTAAAATGGTATTTCTGTCCATCAATTGTTACATCTCCGGTAGCCATCACACCGGTTTCCTTATCAAAATAATACTTATTTCCATCAATTGTCGTCCAGCCTACAGCCATCTTGCCGCTGCCTGTATTAAAGTAGTATTTCTTTCCATCGAGTGTCTGGAAACCTTTTGCCATAATTCCGTCTTCAGTTTCAAAATATCTGTATTCATTGCTGGAATTCTTTGTCCAGCCGGTAAGCATATAACATGCACTTGTAAAATACCTGGTATTTTTCTTACTGTCTGTAAGGAATGTCTTGCAGGCAGCCACTCCACTGTTACTGTAGAAATAATATCTCTTTCCCTTCAGTGTCAGCCATTTCGTCTGCATGAATCCGGTAGATGGATTAAAATATCTTTTCTGATCCTTTGAATCAGTGACCCAGCCTGTCATCATGATACCAGCCTGTTTACTGAAATATCTCTTTCGTCCTTTACTGTCAGTAACCCAGCCTTTTACCTGAACACCGGTCTTTGTGTTAAAGTAATATTTCTTCCCTTCAAGTTCCAGCCAACCCTTCTGTTTAGAGCCATCTTTATTTATGTAGTATGAATCTCCGTTAATAGTTACAAAACCTGTTTTCGTTGCAGCCTGTACATTTGCCGCAGTAAAATACATGGAAACTCCCACAGCAAAAAGCAGCAGAAACAGAAGTGCCCCCCAGATTTTAAACTTCCTGTTTACGTTTTGCATACATACCTTCCTTTTCTTTTTTCATTATCAGAGCGTGCCTGAAAAGTATGAATCGTGGGTATCTCTCTGCTATCTCACATACTTCTCAGATACGCTCTAAGGTTTAACAAAGTTTTTTACAATGTTATTACGTTTCTATGACTCTATTATATTACACTTTAAATATCCCGTCAACAGACAAGTAAAATTCTGTTAAACATTCACTAATTTTTCACAGTCTATTCCATAAAAAAAGAGACAAAGTCCACAAATACTTTGTCTCTTTTCACAAGATAACACTGTGAAATATAACCTGTATACCTGTTTTCTCTTTATTTTTTCAACAGACAGAATATTATCTTATATCCCTGATCACAACAGATGCTTTCTTAATTCAGCACCATCAGCAGCACATAAATAAGCAGGTGCCACATCAAATACGGTCTTCGCACCACTCTGTCCTTCTTTATTCATACGATATGCAGCTCTTGCATATGCAACAAGTAC
Organism: Blautia sp. MSK18_10; assembly: GCF_020553185.1. NCBI lineage: Bacteria > Bacillati > Bacillota > Clostridia > Lachnospirales > Lachnospiraceae > Blautia > Blautia sp. MSK18_10. Next base: position 64,621 of record NZ_JAJCGT010000012.1, read on the forward strand.
AGAAGATGTAAACTCCGGATTGGAATCCAGCTTCAGACTATATTCGATCACATGATTGTTCTCATCATTCCAGCCCGTTTTTCCGGATCGGATCACGAAACCGCCATGTGGGATTCCACTGTGATCTCGCTTCAGTTCTTCTTCAGAAATAAAATGTACAGTTGTGTCATAGTCAGAGAAATAGTTAGGCATAGTCTTGATATCATTCTCAATCTGTGCCAGATCCGCACCTTCCTCTGCAACTACAAAGCATTCTCTTGTATGTTTCTGTCTTGTTGTAAGATCCGGATTTTCTCCGTTTCTCACTGCTTCCAGTGCTGCTTCAACAGGAATTGTATACTGTTTTGCATCTTTTACACCTTTGATACGGCGTACTGCATCTGAGTGTCCCTGGCTTACCCCCTTGCCCCAGAATGTATAATCCTTTCCGTTTGTAAGGATTGCATTTGCATAGAGACGGTTCAGTGAGAACATTCCCGGATCCCAGCCCACTGAAATAATTCCGATATGACCGCTTTCTTTTGCAGCTGCATCTACTGAATCAAAATGCTCAGGAATTCTTGCATGTGTATCAAAGCTGTCAATTACATTAAACATCTTCGCATATTCCGGTGTCTGTTTCGGGAGATCTGTTGCACTTCCGCCACAGATGATAAGTACATCGATCTTATCTTTCATTTTTTCGGCATCATTGACAGAATATACCGCTGCTGTCTCTGTAAGGATTTTAACAGTTTCCGGAGCACGACGTGTAAATACAGCAACAAGCTCCAGATCCGGATTATGTTTGATTGCGCACTCTACACCGCGGCCAAGATTGCCGTAGCCTAAAATACCAATACGAATACTCATTATGATTTCCTCCTGTAACCTTAATTATATGTTCGCAACTGTTGCATATCATTACAGTTGCACATTATCACTTTACTATAGTAATATTTTCACTTTTAATTGTCAATCCAATTATTACCAAAATTCCATTGCCGCAGGCAATCTGGAATGAATTTTGACTACGTTACTGAGAACGGAGTGAACAATAACGTTTTAGCAGCAAAATATGCCGCTTCCCGGGCAACACAGACTGCATGCCATATTTGCCAGGCACAGCTTCATACAATAATCATCACCGCCTGTCGGCATACCTCCAAAAGGATTCTGCATCTCCTGATACCAGTTTCCTCCGCCTTCCATCTGCTGCAAAACCATCTGATACTGTACATTATCCGGTTCCAGACGGATAGCCTGCTTAATATCATTCAATGCATTTACGTTATTTCCAAGTCCCATGTTTGCCATGGAAGACAGATAATACCACTGTCCGTTCCTCTGTGAAAGTGACTGCAGAACATTCACAGCCTCACGATAATGACCGCTCTGGATATAATTGGCTGCCGCCTGCCTGCGCATAGACTCTTCATCCTGATAGCCAGAGTCTGCCTGTCCGGAAAATCCGCCAAAACCACCGTAATTATTGCTGCCATAATTCCCGTAATCGATTCCCTGCTCTCTTTCCTTCATAATCTGCTCATAAGCCTGCTGAACCTGCTTGAATTTCTCCTCAGCCTGTTCTTTATTCGGATTGTCAATATTGGCATCCGGATGATACTTTCTGCTCATCTTACGATATGCCTTCTTCACTTCCTCATCGGATGCATCTCTGGAAATCCCCAGTATACTGTACGGATCAATCATTATCTTTCTCTCCTGCTTCTTTTCTCTTCTTATGTATCACCTCAAACCGACACCATACCCCTGAGTAAAGAATATTTCTCAAAATATCAGTGTATTTTATAATAGGAAGTTTCTCAAACTCCCTGCAGGTCTGCGCCATCATCATGATCAGAATCCGGCGTACCTGCTCATCGAACCCTTCTATTATATATTGTTCTGAAAAAGGATTGTAATTTTTATTTTTTATATCCTCTTCCACATCATCGTATGCATCCAGAAGATAAATAAATTTGCCAAGAAAAAATCCCATTCTACGCAGAGTATCTTCCCATACATCCTGTTTCCATGCAAAAATCTCTTCCATAATTTTTCCGAAACAGCCCGCCATTTTGTCAATATCTTTTTCTCCGGATTTCTCCATCTCAGACAATTCACTGAGAAGCTTCTGTATTCTTCGGGATTTATCCGGATATTTCTGATCCAGTTTTTTCACTTTTCCCTGAAGAACTTTTGAATAACCAAGAGCAGTTACTTTTTTTTCATCCTCCCAGTCGTCCCGGCATTTATAATAAGTAAGAAGTACATTCATATCTGCCGCATATTCTGTCACTGTATTTCTTCTGACCGGCTGTTTACAGACCGGATGAATGATACATCTTGTGCTTCCCTTTTGTGTGTGCGGCTCATAAAGCGCACTGAGAAGAATCACCACAAATGTCATATCATAAGTCAGAGAAATCTGTCCTGATATTCCATATTTACTTTTGAGTTCTCTGCACAATCCACAGTAAAAAGATCTGTACAGATCAAAATCTTTAAACTTGATTTCAGGCTTATTCATTACTATATAACCAAACATAATTCCTCCAGCCCATAACTTATGATGATCTGCCAGAGCGTGTTTGCAGCAAATCAACGTCTTTTGATAAACTTCTCATGACATTTCGGACATTCAATCTCTACCTTCTGTCCTTTTCCTCTGGGAATACGAATTTTCTGTCCACAACCTGGGCAGGTATAGATATGATGTGTTTTTCTCTGCTCCATCATATTTTTCTCTCTGGTAAACCAGCTACGGATTTTCTGAGTATATCCCAGATATTTCTGGTTTTCCGCATATCGTGCAGAGATATTTCTGGAAAGGATTCTGAAATATGTATAAATGATAAGAATAAATCCAACTGTATCCAGAACGCCTCCGGCTGCGTTTTGTCTCATAAAAGAACCTACAACAATGACGAAAAGTGCCACACCGAGAGTGAATCTTGCAAAATTATCCACTCCATAACGCCCCTGCATGAATCTGTTTAATTTGTCTTTCATTAAACTACCTCTTTTTTACTGTTTGTAATGCATTTTTTTACTCTCTGACAAGAACTTTCAGGATCTCTGCAATATACATGGTATGGTAGTCTTTCTGCGGATACCACTTACCGTCGTTTTCCCCGGCATCAAAGCATTCCGGTTTAATCTCATCATGATACATTTTTTTGCAGACCATGATCATGTCAGCTTCTTCAATTCCGGCTGTTCCGTCTGTAAAGTAAGGAGTCAGTCCTGCTTCTTTAATCTTGTTATCCGCATTTTTTCCGGAAACCTTTCCGCAATAATTTAATGCCTTGCGATACTCTTCTCCCAGAACAGAAATTGTAAATGTATCTTCCCTGTCCACAAATTCCTTGGTGTATCTCTGAGGACGGATATACACTGTCACTGCGTTCTTTCCCCACATAACACCCATTGCACCCCAGCTTGCTGTCATAGTATTGCATTTTTCTTCATTTCCGGCTGTGATCAGCAGCCATTCCTTTCCAATCTTTGTAAATGGATTCATTGTCAGTTCTTCTGCTTTTACTTCTCTGAAACTCATAATATTATTTCCTCTCTTTCTTTATTGTGTACTCTTATGATGTTAGAGCGTGTCTGAAAAATGCTTTCCGCAAGATATATGTCACAATTTGTGGGAGATTTTGCCCGGATGAGGGCGTCGTAGCGGGCTACGTCAACCGAATTCGGGCAAAATATACCGCAAAGTGGGGCGTGCAGATTGTGGAAATGATTTTTCAGACACGCTCTAGGGGCAAAAGGTATTTTGCCCCTACCTGATATGCCAAATAATCATCTGTCATTGCATACCTGGAATATATAAAACTTCAGATAGTAAGACTCATCTGCCGCCCACAAGATCGGATGATCCGGTGCCTGTGTCCTGTATTCTACCTGGCGAAGTCTTTTATGTACATTCTTTGCTGCCTGTCCGATGGTTTTGGTAAATAATTCATAGTCCATAAAATGAGAACAGGAACAGGTTGCCAGAAATCCGCCGTCTTTTACCAGTTTCATGGCACGCAGATTAATCTCTCTGTATCCTTTTACTGCATTTTTAATGGAATTTCTGGACTTGGTAAATGCAGGAGGATCAAGAATTACAACATCAAATTTCTCACCTTTCTCTTCCAGCTCAGGGAGCAGTTCAAAAACATCCTCGCAAATAAATTTCACATTGTCGGATAAACCATTCAATGTCGCATTAGCGGTTGCCTGATCTACTGCCAGCTGAGAGGCGTCCACACCGGTTACGCTCGCAGCTCCTGCGATTCCCGCATTCAGTGCAAAAGAACCTGTATGTGTAAAGCAATCCAGAACTTTCGCATTCTTACAGAGTTTCTGAATTGCAAGCCTGTTATATTTCTGATCCAGGAAAAATCCTGTTTTCTGCCCGTCTTTTACGTCAACTTCATATTTTACACCATTTTCTTCAATCTGCACAAGTGTTGGAAACTCTGGTCCTATAAAACCCTTAACCATTTCCATTCCTTCCTGTTTGCGCACCTTCACATCGCTTCTTTCGTAAACACCGCGAATAGTGATCCCATCTTCTGCCAGGACTTTCCTGAGGAGTTCTACGATTGTTTCTTTAAAACGATCGATCCCCAGAGCCAGTGACTGAACTACCAGTACATCCGAAAATTTATCCACCACAATTCCCGGAAGGAAATCTGCCTCTGCAAAAATCAGACGACAGCATCCTGTATCTACCACTTTCTTACGATATTCCCATGCATCACGTACACGCTTCTCCAAAAGTTCTTCATTAATATCAACATTTTCATCTCTTGTCATAAGACGCACCGTAATCTTAGAATTAGTATTAATGAACCCTCTTCCCATAGGATATCCGTCAAAATCATGGACAAGTACAATATCACCGTTCTCGAAATTTCCCATGACTGTATCTATCTCATTATCAAAAATCCACATTCCGCCGGATTTCAGAAGTCTTCCCTCTCCCTTTTTCAGAGTTACTACTGCCATTCCCATTCGTATTTCTCCTTGTATTTTTATGTTTATCTTTTGTCAATTATATGACTCTGTTTTCTATAGCAGTCCTCATAAATAAGTTACTGTTCACTCCGTTCCCAGCAACACGCTTCGCGATGCAGGAAATATGAACCTCCTTGTGCAATGCCCAAGGAGTATCGTTTGCTTCGCAAACTTAATTTATGCTAATCGCATAAATTCGCGCAGTATGTCTCGGGTTTTCTGTGACCTTCGCTCACAAAAAACACCTCGCGGGATATTACCAGTGAACAGTAACATAAATAATGCATTTAAGACAGTTTCAGGTTTCACACTCTGATGGGCCGGATTAAGATTCATTATTTACGAGGATTGCTATAATCACATCATTTTATCACATTCATCTCATTTTTTCCATACATAACAAAAAGCAGCCGGCAAAATCACAAAAATTTCACCAACTGCTTTCCATTACTATTATTGTTTGCTGCTTTTCACAACCTGTGCAGGGGACTTCCCTGATTCGGTTAAATCCTTAAGAAGGATACATCTTGGCAGACCTCCGTAACAGAGTGCCGTTCTCTTAACTTCATATCCATGGATTTCCATATTATGTCTGCTGAACTGATTATCCGGATGTATGGTGCACATCAGATAATAATATTGGTCTGTATCCAGCAATCTCTCCGCTTCTTCCAGCATATGCCCCTGCAGCCCGTTTCCCCTGTATGCACAACACACAACTGCCGAATCCATGACTGCAACATGGGAAAGCTGTTCCTCATCAAAATCAAGATAAGTTCCCAGATTATCTTCCCTGTTTTCAGGATATTTAATAAGGAAGAAACCCGCAACAGAACCATCTGCTGTCTGTGCCACGATCACAAAACCCTGTTCTTCTATATGTGTCCTGACATATTCCTCATCATCAGATACAAACCAGTCCGGATGCTCTTTATCATTCTTCGCTTCATGCATAACAGCCATGATCTCATCCACATCTGCCATCTCTGCTTTTCGTATCCTGAACAATACCTTTGCAGAACCATCCTTATTCTCTGAAATCTGCATGATGCCTTGATTATTCTGCATTTTCCTCGCCGCCTGCAGTCTCTGTGGAATCTGCATCCGTTGTATCATAAGTCTCTGTGCTTTCTCCGTAGAGTTTCTCAAAGAATTTCATTGTTTCATTATATAAGGTCTGTCTGTCATCATCTGAAAGTTCTCCAAGCTCCGGACTTGCCTGTGCATCTGCACTTAATCCGAAGATTTCCTTCATGGACTTATCTACCATATTGAGCTCTGTGCTCATGTAAATCTCTGTTCCATCTGCCTGATAAGAAGCTGTGCCTTCTGTAAGAATTTTCAGATATTCCTTCTCCACATTCTTAGCAAGAGTTGCACCATTTTCAGCATCAAGAGTTACGGAAGCTGTTGCTGTTTCATCTTCCATAGCTGTTGTAAGAGCAGTGGTATCGCCTTCATATTCTCCCTTGCAGAAATTCTCAGCTTTATCAAACATGGTTTTCTGATCTTCTGTCAGTGCAGAAGTATCCAATTCATCTGATGTGGTATCATTTTCTGTATCATCTGTTCCTTCATCGGAGTCTGTATCACCTTCATCTGTATTTCCAAGCGTACTGTCATCCGTAGTTTCATCACCATCCGGCTCCTGCGGTTCCTCTGTTTCGCTGAGGTCTCCGTCACTCTGATCGTCCCCGTCGTCCTCAATCAGACCTGAATCCTCCTCCAGCGATGGATTCTCTGTGGAACTCTCTACGATATCTCCGCCTAAAGCACTGTTATCCACATTATTCAGGATATCATCACCATCTGCTGGATCACCTGCATTTACAGTGTCATCCTCTTCATCATCAATATCACCAAGCTCATCATTATCACCGGATGTATTCTGTTCTACCTGCTCCAGTGTTGCTTTTACATCATCATAATTGTACTCCTGCTGCGCAATCTGTTTCAGAAGCTCTACAATCTTATTAATCTGGTCAGAATCCAGATTTACATTATTCTGCTGAGCAACATTTACTACGATATTATAGATATCATCCACATTCTGGACATTATCTTTGATAACCTGTATCTTCGAGTTATTCATAACAGTAGTTGCATCATTCTTTCCAACCTCATCAGCCAGATTTCCTGTCACTACCATTTCCTCTGTAGCAAGTTCTTTCTTCGTGCTGTCAAGCTGCTCCCCTGTAGCTGTCTCGTACGCCATCTGAATACCTGTAAGCGCTCCGGTGCCGGATACCTCAAACGGGCAGGCGGCTACAACTTCACAGTTCTTGACACCTGATGTGGAAAGTGACGTTGCGATCATGTTACATGTTACCCAGTTAAGGTTGGCTGTTCTTACTTTGATACCGCCTGACTGAGTCGGCTTTACATATGCACAGCTCACTGTTCTGGTTCCGATCTGCTCTAACGGTACATAAGCACTCAGATGATCTCTCTCATCCTGATTAGTGATAGTGAGAATCTGTACCTGGTTACTGTCTACATTAAAATATTTCATCATTGTATTCTTCTGGTCCTGAGTAAGATCAGCTCCCAGCGTCACAACCTTCACTGAATCTGCCATTGTCGGTACAGCAGTTCCTGAAAGTACCAGACATGCACTGCATAAAAGTGCTGCTGCTGTTTTTACTTTTTTCATAATAGAAACCTCCCTGATATGTTATTTAAATTATTCAGGCGGATAATCATTTCATGCCTGTTCATTAATAGTAGTATTATAACACGTTTGAGTTGAGATTTGTAATTATTATTTATATCATTCCCAGTCCTTCCAGCAGGATTTTTGTACCTATGAGGATAAGGATAATACCTCCGCATAATTCCGCTTTGGATTTGTATTTCATTCCGAAAAGACTGCCTATCTTTACCCCTGCTGCTGAACAGACAAAGGTGATCACACCGATAAAGGATACTGCTGATACAATCTCTACTTTCAGAAAAGCAAATGTCACTCCCACTGCCAGTGCATCAATACTGGTAGCCACTGCAAGGATGAACATGGATTTTATATCCATATCCGCATTTACATGTTCTTCCTCTTTCGATTCTTTGATCATGCCGGCACCAATGAACACCAGAAGGACAAAAGCTACCCAGTGACTGTATCGGGTAACCTTATCTGCAAAGAATCGTCCGCCAAAATATCCCACAAGGGGCATTAATGCCTGAAATCCCCCGAACCATGCGCCTGCGATACACATATGCTTTGCATTGATTCTGCCCAGGGAAAGGCCCTTACAGACAGATACTGCAAATGCATCCATAGACAGGCCTATCGCCAGTATAAAAAGTTCAAAAATATTCATGTGTTTTTTGCTCCTTTTCCTGTATAAAATAATTTTTCAGTAACATAGAACCCTTCCCGGAAGACTTTTTTATGTTATCTGAACTGCTGTAATGTTCCTGCAGCATAAAAAAAGAGACACACAGACAGCTGTTTTAACTGTCCATGAGTCTCATCGTTTACTGTAATACCGGGTGCATATGGCACCATTATGTCGATAGTACTACACACTCTTCAAAACATATCTGAAAAATGTTCCGGAATATGCCGATTACTCCCTCGCGGAGAATGGCCTTATTTTATCATATTGATCTATATTTATCAAGTAGATTTTTTGTCAGTCTGGAGCTCATAAGCACCACCTCGTTACTGTTCACAGCAACACGCTTCACGATGCCAAAAATATGCACCTCCTTGTCAGCACACTAGATATAACCAGCTGATCATCGACCCTCGTTGCGAAATTTCCTGTATGAGTCATCAATTTACCGGCTACACTTTGACCTAGTCAACAAATATCAATCATGTATTGACTCAAATGATGATTCTTTAAATTCCAGTCATCAGTTTCCCTGACATACGTTGACTTATATGACAATTCTTCAAATTCCAGTCATATGCTTTCCCGATATTCGTTGACTTATATGGCGATTCTTCGAATTCCAGTCATCTGCTTTCCCGGCATTCGTTGACTTATATGGCAATTCTTCGAATTCTAGTCATCAGTTTACCCGGCATTTGTTGACTTATATGGCGATTCTTCGAATTCTAGTACATCGTTTCGTAAATAACTATACCAATCGCGTAGGATGCGGATTCGAGTGTGCTGGTATAAAAACGCAGGCGTAGCGGGCTACGCTGAGGCTTTTAGACCTGTGCAATCGGATTCGCAGACAAGTGAGTGGTATAGTTATTTCGAAAACGATGTACTAGTCACCTTCTCATCCAGTTTTTATTCTAGTTTAGACAATAAAGCGCAACTTTCAACGGTACTTTCGTTGTCCCAACAAAGTTCCTGTGTCTCTCTATCTCCAAAATACACCGGAAAACGGAACTTTATGTGCTTCAGGAATCTGCCATCTGGCTGCTCCTGCTCGTAAATGTCCACCTGTTCTACAAAGCTGTTAAGAAATTCTTTCTTCTCCAGGTCGGTGAACTTATCATATAGTTTATCAAAATATAAAAGAAATTGATAGACATTTTCTTCTGATATTTTCTGTTGCCGGATATTCAACAGGCGGTTCTTGACTTCTTCTATACTGTTCTCCACGCCTTCAATCTCATCATACAAACGGTATAACCTTGTCTCCATATCCTGATATTTCTTCTCATAAAATTTATCCATGATATCCAGGCTATCCATCTGCTGTCCAAGTCTTCCTTTTGCTCCGGTCAACTGCCTGTACTGTTTTTCCAGTCTTTCAATCTCTTTTTCTATTTCTTCTGTATCAATTCTTGAACCGATTTTATTCAGAATTGCTTCTTCAAATTTCGGATTCTTCACCAGCTTCCGAATAACTTCTTCCACTGCATTGTTAATCTTCTCTTCGCTCCATTGTTTACGATATCCACATTTATGACCATCTACCAGGCGACGATGTTTGCAGGCATAATAGAAATAATCCTTATATAAAGTTCCGTCTTTCTTTTTCTTTCGGTTCACGTTTCCATACATACCGCTTCCACATAACGGACATCTCAATATTCCGGATAAAATATGCTCATGATCGAGGCTATGTGTCTTTTCATATTTCACACCTGTTTTTTCCCGTTTTTGATGAGCCAGCTCCCAGTCTGTTTCTGAAATAATCCCTTCGTGGATACCATCGTGCAGCATATAATTTTCCTGCTTTTCAATGCGATATTCATTTCTTGTACCAGAGACTTTCTCGTTTTTCCTTCGTCCATAAGCCAGCTTTCCACAGTATACCGGATTATCCAGAACGCCTTTTATAAATGAAGCGGCAAATGCGTCCAAAGTGTTATTCTGTCGTTTTTTCTTTTTATATCCATGCTGGTTCAGCCATGTAGCAATCGCAGAAATTCCCATATTGGTATGAATAAATTTATCATAGATCAGACGAATAATCTCTGCTTCGTCCTCTGCGATCTGCAATTCTCCATTTACCAATTCATAGCCATATGGAGCAAATCCATCGTTCCATTTTCCTTCCCTGGCTTTCTGCTTACGTCCCTCCATTGTCTGAACAAGGATATTCTCTCGTTCAATCTCTGCCACCGCAGACAGAACAGAAATCATCAGCTTTCCGCTATCTTTTGAGCTGTCAATTCCATCTTCTACACAGATCAGATTCACTCCAAAATCCAGCATCCTCTGCAAAGAATTTAAAACATCTGCCGCATTATGCCCGAATCTGGAAAGCTTGAACACCAGTACAAACTGTACCTCATCTGTTCCATTCTCAATATTATCCAACATTCTCTGAAATTCCGGTCTGCCCTCTACGCTCTTTCCAGACTTACCTTCATCGGAATACTCATTTACGATTTCCATATTCTGAAATTCTGCATATCTCTTAAGTTTTTCTCTCTGGGCATCCAGACTGTAACCATCTACCTGCATGGTTGTGGATACCCTGGTATATATATCGCATTTAATCTTTTTATTCACTTTTCCTCCCTTCCTCAGAATATCCCAAAGCAATTTCCAACAATTCAGTTGCAACTTGTGAATTTCTGATACGCATTAAGTTATCCCAGACATCAGCTTTTCCAAGTAGATTCATCCCGCCATGCCATACTATTTCATCATCAATAACAGCAAAACATTCTTCTACTTCTGTTCTTGTTATCACATTTATTCCTACCAATTGCATTGCTCTGATTAATTCATGACATACATCTGACTTTCCGTAAGTAATATCTTCCGGATCTGTTGTAATAACTGTGACCTTTACCCCTACTTCCTGTCTCTTCTTTATTAGTAATAAAAATCTGTCAATTTTATCCTGTCTGATATCCGGACTGGAAATTACCACCATTTTTTCTGACTCTACAATATCTTGCTCGAATTTTTCGGTATAATTTACAGAATCAAATATTGCATTTATTATTTGTTTAGGTTGCAACTCTTGCGTCCAGATTGAAAATCCCATCTTCCTGTATGTTCTCAATCTTTTTGCATACATTTTATCAAAATAACGCACATGCGAATCGATATAATCATACACATAAACGGCTTCTTTTCCGACATAATCTCTGTTTAATCTACCTACATACTGTTCCAGGCGTCCTTCAAAAGATACAGGTGCTGCAAGCATTAATACATCCAGTCTTGGGAAATCAAACCCTTCTCCTATTTTCTGACCAGTTGCCACCAAAATAAGCGATTCATTTTCAGGTATCTGCTTTAATTTTACTCTTATTTCAGCATTTTCCTTATCCGAATTATCCCCATATAGAAGGAATACATGATCTGCTTTTTCCTTTAAGGCATCATGTAAAAATTTTGCATGTTCCTTAAATCTTGTTAAAATTACAGGAGTTTGTTTTCTTGCAACACAAGTTATAACATCATCTATGATCATTTCATTGCGCACCTTACTGGTACTTATCAAATTATATGCTTTATTAATATTATCCTTGCTTTCTGCAGTATCAACTACTCTTGTGTATCTTGGGACAAAATAATGTCCAATCCCCTGTTCCTTAGCCCTCTCCAAAGCAGTAAATCTATGTCTCAAAGGTCCCAGCAGCATATAGATAATCCGATCAAGACTGTCGCCACGTTTAGGCGTAGCAGAAACACCATACACGTATTTTGCATTTATTTTCTGCAATAATTCCATAGATGTATTAGAAGCTGCGTGATGACATTCATCCATAATTACCATTCCGTAAGAATTAATTCGTTCATTAAATTTTCCTCTGCTGTACATTGAACCAACCATTGCAACATCTATAATCCCTGTCAATGTATTTTTATTTCCGTGCAAAACGCCTATCACACTATTTCTTTTTTTCTTTCTTCCTGTTTTTGTTTCATATTCCGGTGGTTCTTCTCTTATCTCTAAAAAATGATTCAATTCATCAACCCACTGATTAAGCAAATCTTTACTTTGCAGCAAAATGAGCGTATTTACTTTTCGCTCTGCAATAAGGTAACTACATACTACAGTTTTTCCAAATGCAGTTGCCGCACTCAGAACTCCATCTGAATGTGATAATAATTTTTCTGCTGCTAATTCCTGTTGCATTCGCAAATCACCTTTAAAAGATACTCTGATAGGTTGTCCTGTTTCTCTTTGATCTGAAACATCAACTGAAATGCCTGCTTTTTCACATTCCTGTATAATATTTTCCCGCAGTCCTCTCGGAATCTGTATATATCCATCTATATCCTTACCTAAATATACAGCACTGAAATTATAATAATTAGAATATCCCAGCCTTTTATTTTTGTAAAATTCCGGATTATCAAATGCCGCCAAACTACGAATCTGATTTTGTATTCTTGGCATAAGATTCAGAGTATCAACATAAACTCCATTGCCCAATACCATGTGAAGCTTGCCCACAACATCTGACTTACAAAACTCACATTTCTTCTTCCATGGTTTCGGTCTGACATTCTTCTCAATATTAGTAAGCATTCCTCTGACTTCTGCTAATTCTCCCTGCCATTTTGCCATGCATTGTTCAACATCTTCTATTCCCAGCTTTCTTGTTTTATTGAAAAGAGCATCCCATTGATCAGGATAAGCATTCCAATTTTCATCTACAAAAGCACTATTTCCATTTTTAAGAGCCTGCCCCTGTAATGGCAATGCAATCAAATTACCTATGCTGCTTGCCACATCCTGCGAAGGATACATTCTATCATAATAATGAAACGATTTCAGATTGATAAAAGTCGAACCCTTGTCTAACAGGAGAAATCCAAAATTCCTTGCTGTTGCCGCAGGTATTGCCTTTTTAAAGAAAATCCATACATGGGCACCTTTTCCAGATCGAGATCTCTCAACTAAAGGTCTGATACCATTAAGCTCACACATTTTTCTAAGCGCATCCACTTCTTTATGCCACTCATTATCCGTATTTGCAAAGTCCGTAACCTCTGCTCCTTTTTCGTGATTATCAAAATCAAATACAATAAATCTGCATGTACCATTTGGCAGTAAAGGATATACACCTATTACATCTGATCCATCTTCTTTTGTGCCTAACAAATGATCAATTATTTTTTTAACATCCAAACTAATCCATTTGGTATTTTCACATTCATCACACAATACCTTCTCTTTACGTTGTTTAGGGCAAAGCCGGTCATTCCAACGATTCGCACATTGTGGAAAATAGCCCCCGTTCTTTCCTCTTCTGGCATATACATCTTCTCTTCCCCAAAACATCGAAAAGAAACGCATTGCCATTTTCTCTGTAATATACGGTGGATTTACAATACGATTCCCTTGATCTAGGTCATATTCTTCTGCACTTTCTATTTTTTCTTCAAAAGGATTCACCTCTTCATATGAAATGCCTGCTTTCTTCAATTTATCTTTTAATATCTTGTTCTCATATTCAAGCAACCTAACCATCTTTCTCAATGAATCTGCATCATATGCTTCTATGTTCAAACCTTCCACCTACAATTCTTATTATCTCGTAACATAACTTCCATTCAATGTCCCAACTTTATTTTAGTATTTGTTCCAACTATTTTCAATACTTATTTTTCTTATTGACGCACTTCTCTGTCAATCGTATAATTAATACACAAAAAAACGAAAAGAGGAGGTGTTCGTATGGCTACTTCAAGTATTACTCATAATTTTGTCATATCCAATCCAAATAGCGTAAAACATTTTATCGCAGCGATTGATGAAGCTGACCGTGACCGCACACCAAAGCAGACACTTCCCGGACGTCAGTTGACAAACCCACAAGAAATCTTAGCTTTAATGTCAAAGAGGAAAAAACAAACTCTTAAATATTAAAATTCTTCAATAAAAAATCCTCTAAGACAATAGGTATTTCACTATCTCTTAGAGGATATTTCTTTAATTTAAATGGTATCTGGTAATATTTTTCCAATTTTTCGGGAAACCCATTTTATTCAATAATTCAACTTCACTTATATGCTCTACTTCTCTGTTTACTCGGTCAATCTCTTTTATGAGCTTTCTTTTAAATTCCAGAAAATCTTTTCCAGGTAATAGATATCTAAAAGCAATCACCACAGCAAACAAATCTTGTTTTCCTTTTTCGTACTGATTACCGCTCTGTGGTAATGAAAGTTTTTTATGAAGCGGTGTATCCGCAATAGCATCTACTGTTCTGTATGTAAACAGTCGTTCCCCATGGGCACATACATTCCTATACTTAGTGAGAACAGATAGAAACTGTTCCATCTGATGCTGATTCAAAGGTTCAAAGTTTTTTGATACTTTTGATTTTAAGGACTGCGGAAACACTCGGAACATTTTTGATAAGTTTCCAAACGTAAGTACATTTGCCAAAACCCATAATGGAATTTCACCATATGTCTTGCGGTAATAGTTGATATATGTATAATCTGTGGTCGTTGTTGCTCGTTTCAAGGTCGCTATCAACTTTACGATTGTTGCATGATTTCTTTTTGTATTATTATAATTATTAGCGTCCAGGTACTGCTTCTGCTCTGCTCCATACATTTCAGTAAAATAGTACGACATCAAAGAACGCATCTGTCGCTCAATCTGCAGTAAATATTTAAAGAACAACTCTCTAAGCTCTGCATCAAACTTATACAGACTGACTATTTCTTCAAAACTTGTTCCTGCTTTATATTTTTTTGTGTTTGATATTCTAAAAAGATGTTTATATCCTCCCATAAGAGGAAAATATCCTATTTGGCGTAACATCTCTTCCGCATATTCTCTGTCTTTTATTTTTATTCCCTTTTCATCACTGATCCAGGAAACCTGGTCACTAAAAGAAGAGAATTTTTTCGGTGTCTGCATCTCATTTCTCCTTAAAACAAAAGAGGGAGAGACCCGCAGGCTCTCCCCCGCCTGTAGGCTTCTCAAGTTTCTACAGAACGATCACTGAGCTTAGTATACGTCATTTTAAATGTCCTGTCAATATGTCAAAACATTCTCAGCCATATCCGCTCAGAAGTATTCTATGCTATTTTTTCTTCTTTATTCTGTTTTTCTTCCTCCAACTCCCGGAGGACTTCTTCGCCGTACTTATCAATCATCCGTACCAGAAAATCAATACACGGGAGTTTGACAGTTAAATATAAGAAAAAATGCTCGCAGGCCTTATGGTACCTGCTATTTTTACGTCAGCTTTTCTGTTTTGTTTTATAGTATTTTTTTATTACCGGCTTCAGCTCGATAAAACCTGCCATAAATTAAGAGAGAAACATAAATTCAAATATACCTTTGTTGATGCCATGTTGTTTTCTCCTATCTTCCCACCAGCTTTAAGAATTTCTTATCATTCATCTGCTCATTCGTAACATACTCCCCATCACAAAATAGTGCATAAGTCGTGATTGGCGTTGGTACATTCTGAGCATCCTTCCTATTTTCAATCTTCACAGCTTTGAGTGGAATACCATTCTTCTGAGCGGTTTCTTCCAAGATTGGTACATACTTTGCATTAAAAGGACATTGGTTTGTATAATAAAGAACATAGCCGCTTTCATTTATATGATGGTGTTTTGCACATTCCTTGAACACCGGTGGCTCAGTTTTCTCTTCAAACGGCAGATACCATAGCTGGATTCCATTATCAGCCTCATCACAAGCTTTAAATCCTTTATATTTTAGAAACTTCGAATCGACCAGAAATGGCTTTTTCCTTGCTGCTGCAAGAATACATAGGCCTTTCTTCCCCTTTTCTTTGCTGTCCTCAATACACTCGGAAAGTAAGTCACTTGAATATCCATGGCCTTTGAAAGATCCGGACACCCACAAACAATTAATATACATATAACCAGGTGCTTCGATTGGATTCCATGCACACTCCGCAGGTATGTACTCAATAAAGCACTTGCCGCGTTCTACGCTCTTAAGAAACACAAGACCTTCATCAAATCTATCCGCAAGCCATGCCTTTTTTGATGATACCTGAATATCTTTATTGTTGGAAATGGCGCAGCAAATGTGCTCCTTTTCAAGATTTTCTTTCGTAACTCTAATATATTCCATACCTTTAAGCCCTCCTTATCGGATGCCTGACCACAGTCTTGCGTTTCTCCGGTGCCACCCTCCGTGCATCACTCAAATAAATTTCGTGGTGCATTCTCTGATCAGTAATATCCAGTGCATATCCTTGTTCTTCCATAAATCTGTGCATCTCATCTACTGTAGCAGGCTCATCGTCATACGATCCGATATGCATACACTGTACACACAGACCTTCATCATACGAAAAGAACTCAACTTTGGAGAAATCCTGTTTCTTTTTCTCTGTAGCTTTTCTGACTGCCCAGTCAAAATCTTCCCTGCTAACAAAATCAGGCAAGCGAATAACAGAAATCCACTTGAATTCTTCCTTGCGCGCATAATCGATTCCTGACACGCCTTCTTGCCACCAGAATCCCTCTAATGGCGGCACCACATAATCGAAATATCCGTCAATCTGATGGTCTTCCTTTTTACTCATTTTTATCGTAAATGCAATTCCATACAAAAGTCCAATAGACTGCTTATATTCTCCATCTGCATCATTTGGATTACCGCTTCCCCTCACCGCTATATAATTCATTTTCGGGACTCTGACAATAGACGGTGTTCCCTTCGGCATGTAAAACTCTTTGTATTCCTTTTTATAATCAAACGTCATTTTCCTAATCCTCCATAGCTTTTTAATGTTTCTTCCGCATTCCTGCGGATAATGTCCCGTGCTTCTTTCGGCTCAAGCACCTCAGCCTTTGCTCCAAATGTCATGAGCCATGTCACAAGGTTTTCCATATCTGTATAATCCGCCGAAAAAAGCAGCCTTCCATCATCCGTCCTGGTAAAGCAATGCGGTCCAAATTCTTCAACCAACCGCCACTTTACATCCGGGGCGAAAAGGACTTTTACCTTTATCCCGCCCGGAAATATCTTCTCATTTGACAAATTCGGCATTGGTACATTTCTGCACATAAAAAACTGCTCCGATTCTGTAACGCAATCCATACGGTTCAACTTAAACAATCTGTAATCTTCACGTTCTAAACACCACCCCCATACATACCAGCTTGACCACCTAAAAAACAGATAATACGGTTCTATCCTTCGGTTGCTGTCTCCAGATGGAGCATAATACTTAAACTGTATAGTATGCCTGTTTTCTATTGCATTTTGGATTACTTCGATTTTCGGAACAAGAGAGCCTTTATACCATGAAGACAAATCAATCAACATAGAGTCTCTTTCACTGATAAACTCTGATGATCCGGTCTGGATTTTCTCCATCAACTGACCGTAGTATCGGTTTCCACTCACACTGTCAAGACTTCTCAGCCCCGCAAGGATCATCTGCATATCTTTGGATGTCAGAATCGTCCTATCCATACGATATCCGTCCATAATACTAATACCACCACCGGTCCCCTGTGCCGTCCTTATTGGAATGCCTGCTTTGCAAAGGTCTTCAATATCCCGGTTTATTGTCCTGCGGGATACCTCAAATTTTTCTGCCAGTTCAGGAGCCGTTGTCTTTTCTTCCTGCAGTAAGATTGACAATATCCCAATAAGCCTATCTGTCTTCATAGTTTCCACACTCCATACATATCATATCTAACACAACACGACAACTATATGTCATGTTTATTATATCCACGAAAAATTTTTCTGTAAACAAAAAGCCTGCAAACATAAGGTTTTATTCCCAATGTCTGAAGACTCAATAGCATTAGTTAAATTTTCTCCCTCTCGGTTCTCAACCAATGAATGCATTCCAAGCCATCAGATAAACCTTTATCAATGTTTCTTATTTCATTGACGCTCTTTCCGCTGGTGCTTTGTCCGAAATTGAACGAATACTCACCATTACTGTAATTCCGTACAGGCTTATCCCTCGCCTGACCGAAACCAAGCAAACTTTTTATACCCATCTGCTATCTCTTTCTTTTTGTTCCTATCTGTGATAAAAACGATTCCATAGATATCGAAAAAAGTTCATAAAATTTTAGCAATTAAAGGCATTGGTTTTTTACTGTAAATTGCATATAATAAAAACACAGATAGAAATATCTGCGCAGCGGTTAGAGCGTCCAGTTAAAATGCTCGGTTAAAAGCGGTTAGATTGTCCAATTAAAACAATCGGTTAACAGCAATGGGTGGAGTAATCCACCCGCTACATCAGGTTGATCTGCTCACTCCTGCTGAAAGAAAAATCACAGAAAAAGAATATTGGGCACAACGCCGGGGACAGGAAAAACTCGATAAGTTAAATCAGAAAATGAAAGAAGATGGAATCACTCCAAAGGAAACTCGTTACCAGACAGAGAAACAATTTCTTCGTGACGCTATTGATGATGCCGCAAGTACCGCCCGATCACTAGAAGAATTTTCAAAAATCCTTGATGTAAAATATCACATCATCTTCACGATCAGTCGAAACCGATACAGCTATCTTCACCCTGGCAGAAAAAAATATATCACTGAAAGGAATCTTGGAACCAGATACACAGAAGATTTTCTCTTGAAAGCATTTGAGGAAAACACGAAATCCCATAGAGAACAGAAAGAAGAAATTCTGGAACAGCAGTCTCCGAATACTTCCACAGATTTACCAACTGTTCCTTTCTCTGATACTTCTGCTATCTCTACACCATTCATTTTCATAAAATCAGATCTCCGGCTTGTCATAGATCTGCAAACCTGTATTAAAGCACAGCAAAGTGGAGCCTATGCTCAAAAAGTAAAGCTCACCAATTTGAAGCAGATGGCTCAGACTGTTGCCTACATACAGGAACATGGCTATGATTCTCTTGATGATTTCCATGTAGAACTCAATCAGGCATCAGACCAGACCAGTGCTCCCAGAAAATCTTTAAAAGATACTGAACAGCAACTTAAAGATGTGAATGAACAGATTGAAAAAGTAAAAGATTTATAGACTGTTATTTTTTATCGGCATTTGTCATTTCAAAATTCAGGTATTGAGGATTACTATTTGCCATGTTAAAATAATGATACAGGAATCCATGTTTACTATGTCCCATTCTAAAGGAAAGCAGGTGGTGTTTTTACAATGGATAATACAGAAGAAACATTAGATTTTGAGCAAAAACATAAAGAAGATCTACAACGCCTCAGGGGTTCCGTCTTTTAGATGATGATTTTATGAGTAAAGTTTTTGAAGATAAGGCATGTGCGGAATTTCTACTTCAAATTATTTTGCAAAGACATGACCTTAAAGTACAATCTGTGCAGGGACAATACGATATAAAAAATTTACAGGGACGTTCTATTCGCTTGGATATATTAGCTGTTGATTCCAATAACCGCATTTATAATATAGAAATTCAAAGAAGTGATCGTGGTGCTGATGCAAAACGTGCAAGATACAATAGCAGTCTTATAGATGCCAATATAACTGAAGCTGGCGATAAATATGATGCTCTCACTGAAACCTATGTGATTTTTATTACCGAAAATGATGTATTAAAAGCCGGGCTTCCAATTTATCATGTTGACCGCATCATCCAGGAAACCGGTGAACCATTCGGTGATGAAGCTCATATTATTTATATAAATTCCCAAATCAAAGATGAAACAGAACTCGGAAAACTAATGCACGATTTTTCCTGTACCAATCCGAAAGACATGTATTATAAAATCCTTGCTGACAGAGTACGTTATTTTAAAGAAGATGAGGAAGGAGTTTTGACTATGTGCAGAGAGATGGAAAATATGCGAAAAGCTGAACGCATTGAAATTGCTAAACGTATGCTGGCCTCCGGTAAACTCACTTACGAAGATATTGCCGCTTTTACAGACCTGACCTTAGAAGAAATCGAAGCGCTGGCTGTACAAAAAACCGCATAACAAAAAGAGGAACCATCTCGCTATATACAGATGTGTTCCTCATTTCTTTATAAATAAAAGAAAAAAACTGAATCATAATAAAAAAACGCAGGAGAAATCTAAGATGAAAGCACATAAATATTGGTCACTTGGTGCATCGGCAGCAATGTTTGGAATCTTTTATACTGGCTATAAAAATATGAAATCCGCTCATAAGTATTTTGCTTGTAGCTCTCTGTTCTGCATGATCATAGCTATCTATTCTGGGCATGAAATGATTTCTGGTAAGTCTAAAAAAAGAAAGACTCTGTTTCCGATGGAGAATAGCAAGCCGAACCTGTGAAAAGGAGACTTCGACGGTCTTACAAATGCTATGAAAAGAAGTATTCTATGCTGTTTTTTCTTCTTTATTCTATTTTTCTTCCTCCAACTCCCGGAGGACTTCTTCGCCGTACTTATCAATCATCCGTACCAGAAAATCAAT
>NZ_JAJCGT010000119.1:0-742 GCF_020553185.1 Blautia sp. MSK18_10
GTTCAATAATTGATTTATAGTAGTTACCAAAGTCAGCAAGTGAATTAACAATTGGAAGCATTTTTGTTCCGAGTTCCGTTAAGCCGTATTCAACTCTCGGTGGCTGCTCATGGTAATCGTGGCGATATGCCAGTCCATCACTCATCATTTGTCTTAAACTCTCTGTCAAAACCTTTTGTGAAATACCATCTATACTTCGTTGTAGCTCATTGAATCTCCATGGACGCTCTTTCAAGTTACGCAAAATCAGCAGTTTCCATTTTCCTCCGATGAGCGATACTGCTGTTGCAACTGGGCATTCCGGTAATTCTTCTTTTGCTCGCATAATTCTCACCTCCGAGTCTATTGTAACACATTCAATTTTGAGTGTACAGTTACAAAAAGGTGCGTACTTGTTTTTGTATGTGTCTCACACTATACTAATGCCAAGCAACCAGAAACTACAAATTAACTATGGAGGTATTATTATGGCAAATTACACAAAAACAACTATTGGAAAGGAAAACCGAATTGAGCTACATGAAAAGTTGTCTTTAACAGGTGCAGAAATCAGTTTAAACGAACTACCTGCAGGAGCAAATGTCCCATTTGTTCATTCTCATAAAGAAAATGAAGAAATCTATGGAATTCTTTCAGGTAACGGCAAAGCCATAATTGATGGAGAAGAAATCAGCCTTTCAACTGGAGACTGGCTAAAAATCGCACCTGCTGCAAAGCGTCAGTTTTTTGCATCCGATATTTC
>NZ_JAJCGT010000120.1:0-737 GCF_020553185.1 Blautia sp. MSK18_10
ATACTACAGTAAGTGGTTATAGATATTATTCTGATGAGCAACTCAACCAGGTAATAAATGTAAAGCCTAAAAACCGCATTAC
Source organism: Blautia sp. MSK18_10 (assembly GCF_020553185.1). NCBI lineage: Bacteria > Bacillati > Bacillota > Clostridia > Lachnospirales > Lachnospiraceae > Blautia > Blautia sp. MSK18_10. The sequence goes on from NZ_JAJCGT010000120.1 coordinate 83, forward strand.
AATTGGGTATTGTCGTGTTTCCAGTCATAAACAAAAAGATGATCTGGAACGACAGATTGATAATGTTAAAACATATCTTCTGGCAAAAGGACAGCCGTTTGAGATAATAAGTGATATCGGTTCCGGAATTAATTATAAGAAAAAAGGGCTCCAGGAATTGATCAGGCGAATATCTCTAAATCAGGTTGAAAAGGTTGTTGTTTTGTATAAAGATCGGTTACTGCGATTTGGTTTTGAGTTGATAGAATATATCGCTTCACTTTATAATTGTGAGATTGAGATTATTGATAATACTGAAAAGTCCGAACAGCAGGAACTTGTTGAAGATCTGGTTCAGATAATCACTGTATTCAGTGGCAAATTACAAGGAAAACAAGCAAACAAAGCTAAGAAACTTATCCGGGAATTGATACAGGAGGAAGCAGATGGTAAAAGCCATAAAAGTAATGTTGATACCAAATAACGTGCAGAAAACTAAGTTGTTTCAGTACGCCGGTGCTTCAAGATTTGCCTATAACTGGGCTTTGGCAAGGGAAATAGAAAACTATGAAAAAGGCGGAAAATTCATTTCAGATGCAGAACTCAGAAAAGAATTTACAAAGCTTAGACATTCTGATGAATATGCATGGTTATTGAATATTTCAAATAATGTAAC
>NZ_JAJCGT010000122.1:0-686 GCF_020553185.1 Blautia sp. MSK18_10
CGGAAGATCACTGTTTACTGTGAAATATCGGCTGCTTCCGTCTGCGGAATATATTTCTTTATAGGAGCCATATCTGCTTGTCGGAACAAATTTTCTATTGACATATTCGTAGGTGAAATTAATTGCATTGATACCAAGAGAATAAGAAACGATGCTCTCTGTAATTACAATCTTATTTCCATTTAAGTTGGTAACTTCACCTATGCGATGGTTTCCGTATCCTGCCATAATTTCAGTGAAATCAAGGATTTTTCTGAACTTTCCGTTTGTGTATTTTAATAATGCACATACAGGTCCGTCACCATTCTCGGCTGGTGCATAGAGATATAAAAACGGCTGTCCGTTTTTCAATGTATAAATATTTGCTATAACATTATAAAAACGTGTATTTTTTAATCTGTAAGCTGTTTTTCCATTAACCGATACAGTAAGTGACGTATATGTTTCATCGTCGGTTTGATTGGCTGCTCTGATTCTGATTTTATCTTTCGTTCCATCACCGGTAACATCATATGCTGTGTATGTCCGATTTGCTTTTAATTGGACCCCATTTGCCGTTGCTTTTACGGGTCTGGAGAAAATAATTGCAAAACCAATTGCCAGAAACATAGTAAACACAGAAATAAAATTGTTTCTTTTTCTCATAAAACATGACCCCTTTCGTGTAGGAATTGCTATAATTTTTA
>NZ_JAJCGT010000123.1:0-686 GCF_020553185.1 Blautia sp. MSK18_10
ATTCTATTCCTCCTGTGATGGAAACCTTAAAAATATCAGTAGCTACCTGTTCTTCCTTTTTCGGACGAAGATAAACCGTTGTACCTTCTCCGGGCATAATAACCCCCGTTTCATAATCATCAAGGTACGCCCAGAAATGTTCCGTATTCTCAAAATCAACCGTAACAGGATTTTTTCCATTGTTATATATCCATATACTGCGTTTTGGACACATAAACATATCCGGATCCGGATCTGTATTATCCCACCAGTCGTATTCTTCAGGGGTAATTGTGAGAAATCTCGTACCGCTATTCGGTCTGCAGTTCACCTCATAATCCTGATCAGATGCGCCGCGAATAAGAACCCGTATCCTACACTTCGCCTGAATGCCTTCTTCTGTTTCCATGACAAAGGTTTCTTCATGAATTCCCGGAGAAAGATTTTTCTTTACATAAATATCCGCTGCAACAGCTTCTCCGGGCTTAACCTTATTCCCAACTTCCATTGGAAACCTTCCCTGAAACGGATAATCAAACGGCTCAAGTGTAAAATCATTCAATTCTGAGATAGATTTGATATGCCAAGCCTCTGTGCCTGTATTTTTTATCTCCAGCCTTTCCCACCCCCAACCACTGCCGTTTACTCCAGTCTGTCCCAAATCAAGGATTTCACTAGAAACTGTCGCCTCATATTTCTCATATCTC
>NZ_JAJCGT010000124.1:0-653 GCF_020553185.1 Blautia sp. MSK18_10
ATGCAGATGAAGATGAATATATTTTACTGCCGCTTCAATTTCTCTGCTGTAATGTCTCATTCCGGACTTTTGCACTTCCTGGGCAAATCTCAGAGCTGCTTTTTGTGATAACTTTTCTATGGAAGATTTACTGGTACACTCTTCCACTGTCTGAATATAGCCATCGCTTAATGCATAAGCAGTTTCTTCAGGTACGCCACCTTCAATCGCAGCTCTGGTAAACAGCGTAATTCCTGCGATAAACATATTCTTACTGTTTCGCAGTTCATTTCTGGACAGTATTCCAGGAGTTCCATCCGGTGTGATCTGAAAAACGGACTGTATTCTGTCTGTCTGACCATTCCTGATAGCATCATACTGCCGACGCTCACTTGCATAAGATTCATGTTTCTGTAAATTCTCACGTCTCTCAAATAGAGTATTCCTGCTTCGGTTCTCTGCAACCTGTTGTTCTTTTTCATTGTATTCCTTACTTTTCTCCTGCATCTTTATTCCTCTCGCATACGCAGCAATATTTTGTTATTTATATCAATATTTTACTATATTTTATCATTTGAAGGTGATATAGTCCAGATAAAGGCAACACAAACAATCTGTTTGTTACTGTTCACTCCGTTCACAGTAACGTAGCCAAAATTCATTCCAGATTGCCT
>NZ_JAJCGT010000125.1:0-575 GCF_020553185.1 Blautia sp. MSK18_10
CTTTCGCTTCATCACCCTAGCGTAGGTGATGCGGTCGTTTGATTCTCATTGTTTTGATATGTTTTGTTACTGTTGATAACAATTAATATCGATGTCTTTTCCTATCTTGCGTTTTATGAGATACTCTCATATCTCTTAACGTTTTGTATCAAGGATATTTGATTAACTTTTAATCAAATTTCATGTATGCAGTTTTCAAGGTACATATTGACTGATGCTTTATCAGTCATTAGAAATCTTAAACTCTTTTAAAATCTCTAATCACTGGTAAAACCAGCATATCTTAACAGCTCTTCCCGGCTGATACGGGTTAGCACCGGACTTTACGATTCGTATCTGGCTCCATCCTGTTTCCGACAGGACTCACTTTCCAATGCCTGTTTTATCTTCATCAGGCTTCCAGCCTGTTGTTTTCTTTTTGATCTGGCGCCCACCTGCTCTCCCACACCGTCTCCAGTGCAGTACCATCGGCCGATTGGGTCTTAACCGTCGTGTTCGGGATGGGAACGGGTGTGTCCCCCAACCGCATCGGCACCAGAAATGTTTCAGCTTGATAGCTAAACAGTAAAACACAT
>NZ_JAJCGT010000126.1:0-569 GCF_020553185.1 Blautia sp. MSK18_10
TTCCTATCTTGCGTTTTATGAGATACTCTCATATCTCTTAACGTTTTGTATCAAGGATATTTGATTAACTTTTAATCAAATTTCATGTATGCAGTTTTCAAGGTACAATTTATATCAGGCTTAACACTTAACCTCACGGCTAAATTTTTATAAGCCAATGGGCTTAAGTGGACTCGAACCACCGACCTCACGCTTATCAGGCGTGCGCTCTAACCAGCTGAGCTATAAGCCCATCTTGAAATCTTTCGATTTCAGTGGAGATGAAGAGATTCGAACTCTCGACCCCCTGCTTGCAAGGCAGGTGCTCTCCCAACTGAGCTACATCCCCATTTGATCTGGCAGCCACCTGCTCTCCCACACCGTCTCCAGTGCAGTACCATCGGCCGCTTAGGTCTTAACCGTCGTGTTCGGGATGGGAACGGGTGTGTCCCCTAAGCGCATCACTACCAGAAATGTTGTTATTCAGTTTTCCTTGATAACTCAACAGTAAAACACATCTTCGATCTTCTACTTCTTCCTTAGAAAGGAGGTGATCCAGCCGCACCTTCCGATACGGCTACCTTGTTACG
>NZ_JAJCGT010000128.1:0-537 GCF_020553185.1 Blautia sp. MSK18_10
AACTCAAGGCTGCTTTTTCGTTTACACCAACTCCGATTGTTTCCTTAACAGTTTGGAAGGGGGGACTGCTATGCTGAGAAAGTTGAATTGTTTTTTAAATATCGTTATTGGTTCATTCATAGGAGTTTTCATTGGATTCGGAATTTATAAGTTCTGGCACTTTAAAACCTATCCAAATTTATATGCCATGCAGTCTGCACCGTGGTACACAGAGTTACTGTTGGATGGTGCCTTGGTGGCAGTTTTGGTGGTCGTATGTATTATCCTAAAGCTGATTATTTGGAGGAAGTTAAAGCCATAACTTCTTATATAAAAAATTGAGAAATCGTAAAATTTAAGAAAAAGAAATGCACAGTTCTTAGTTTATCGGGAGCTGTGCATTTTTGTAAATAAATACTTTTAATTAGCCGATTACGGCATCCGCTGCTGTAAAATGTTCCAGGGAATTTTCTTTTACCTGAATGCAGATATAAGTAATTCCGGAAATATCGGATGCAAAAAACTGACGCTTTGCAGCAGGTGCGATTTTTAGCCAGT
>NZ_JAJCGT010000013.1:0-80937 GCF_020553185.1 Blautia sp. MSK18_10
GCAGATACGCCTATAATTTTTGAAAATTCATGTATAGAATAATATTTACTCAAAGAATCAACTCCTTTCAATAATATTCTACTCTAATATCTTGCAAAACTCAACATGTGCTTATATGATTTTATAATTTATATTTAACTGTTAATAACCTTCCAAACAGCTGTATTATTTATTTTTTATATCAGCAATATAGAAATCTGTCAATTACATTACTGTTCACTCCGTTCTCAGTAACGTAGCCAAAATTCATTCAGGAACATAAATTTTACAGCAATTATCCAAAACCCGGTTGACAATTTCCTCTCTATAAATGTATAATGTAACCCAAGAAAACATTTGTCCACCCTATTCGGACAATGAATATCCCTATATCAGCCAAATGCCATGACAGGGAGGAGTACACAACCCCGGGAAGCACAGAGAGAAAGCGGTCGGTGCGAGCTTTTGTGAACGAATTGTGGAAGTAGCCCCCGAGCAGTGAACCAAACCGCATATCCAGTCAGATGATTCATAGACCCGGACAGACATGCCAAGTAGGCTTCAACGTCAGTTCCACGTTACAGGAACACAGTATATCAGTACTGACAAAGTGCAGAGCCAGACTCTGAATACAGGTGGTACCGCGGAAACATTTTCGCCCTGGGCAAACAAGCCCAGGGCGTTTTTTACTATATTCAGAATTGTGGGAGCTGCTTTACAGCGTTCTCAGCAGAATCAGCGCAGCGCCATTCTGCCCCTGTATCAGCCAATACACAGCTCAGAAATTTATTTGTTTGGTGTGCATTTGCAGGAGTCGTGTAGATCTTAGTGCCTAGAAATCTGCGTTGTTCAGAAAAATCTCACTGTCTGAGCGCAGCGAGTTTGAGATTTTTCTGAACGCTTTTAGCAGATTTTCAGACACTTAGATCTACTAGGCTCCGAAACCGCACACCAAACAAATAAATTTCTGAGCGTCCTATACACATACACAAAGGAGGTTTACCAAAATATGAAACAAATATCCGGCAACAAACTCTTAGTCAAAGCCTTAAAAGAAGAAGGCGTAGAATACCTCTTCGGCTACCCCGGAGCCTGTACCATCGACATCAGTGACGAACTCTATAAACAGGACGACGTCAAAATCATCCTCCCCCGTCACGAACAAGCCCTTGTACACGAAGCCGACGCCTACGCCAGAACCACCGGCAAAGTCGGCGTATGTCTGGTAACCAGCGGTCCCGGAGCAACCAACCTTGTAACAGGACTTGCAACCGCCAACTATGACAGCGTACCTCTTGTATGCTTCACCGGCCAGGTAGCCCGCCACCTCATCGGCAACGATGCATTTCAGGAAGTAGACATCGTAGGAATCACCAGAAGCATCACCAAATACGGCGTTACTGTCCGCAGACGTGAAGACTTGGGACGTATCATCAAGGAAGCCTTCTACATTGCCCGCACCGGCCGTCCGGGACCTGTCCTCATCGACCTTCCAAAGGACGTCATGGCAGAACTTGGCAGCGCAGAATATCCTAAAAATGTCAACATCCGCGGTTACAAACCAAACACAGATGTCCACATCGGCCAGCTCAAACGTGCCATCAAACTTTTAAATAAAGCAAAACGTCCCTTATTCCTGGCAGGCGGCGGTGTAGTAATCTCCCGCGCCCATGAAATTTTCCGGGAAGTAGTGGAAAAGACAAAAGTACCGGTTGTCACAACCGTAATGGGAAAAGGCTCTATCCCCACAGACCATCCGCTCTATATCGGAAACCTTGGCATGCATGGTGCCTATGCAGCAAATATGGCAGTCAGCAACTGCGATGTGCTGTTCTCCATCGGAACCAGATTCAATGACAGAATCACCGGAAAACTTCATGAATTTGCACCACATGCCCAGATTATCCACATTGATATTGATACAGCATCCATTTCCCGAAACATTCAGGTGGATATCCCCATTGTTGCTGATGCAAAAGAGGCTATCACCAAAATGAACGAATACGTCCAGGAATGTTCAACGGACAAGTGGCTTAACCTGATCAAAAACTGGAAAGAAGAGCATCCGCTTAAAATGCGTCCAAATGATCTTTTAAGTCCGATGGATATCCTGAAAGAGATCAACGAACAGTTTGAGAACAGTATTATCGTAACAGATGTAGGACAGCATCAGATGCTTGTCTCCCAGTATGCGGAAATCACAGAGGGCAAACAGATGATCATGTCCGGTGGTCTGGGAACAATGGGCTATGGTCTTCCAGGCGGCATCGGAGCCAAAATCGGAAATCCCGACAGACCTGTCATCGTTATCTCCGGTGACGGCGGTGTGCAGATGAACATTCAGGAGCTTGCAACTGCAGTTCTGGAAGAACTTCCTGTTATCCTGTGCATCTTTAACAATGAATACCTTGGAATGGTACGCCAGTGGCAGAAGCTTTTCTACGGCAAACGCTATGCTATGACCAATCTGCGCGCAGGAGCACTTTCCCGCCGCACTGAAGGCATGGAATATCCACAGTACACACCGGATTTCATCAGACTTGCAGAGAGCTACAGGGCAAAAGGAATCCGTGTCACAAAGAAAGAGGAAATTGCAGCAGCCTTCGAGGAAGCAAAAAAGAACACAAAGGCACCTACAGTAATTGAATTCATCATTGACCCTGAGGAAATGGTTTATCCTATGATCAAACCAGGCGGAACTCTGGAAGATATGATTATGGACTGTTGATCAGGAGGAAAATTATTATGGATAAAGGAATGAAAAAAAGATGGATTTCTCTCTATGTTGAGAACCAGGTAGGTGTTCTGTCCAAAATCTCCGGACTTTTCTCCGGAAAAAGCTACAATCTGGACAGTCTTACTGTAGGAACTACCGAGGACCCCACAGTATCTCGAATGACTATCGCAACAGTCAGTGATGATGAAACTTTTGAGCAGATCAAAAAACAGTTGAACCGTATGATCGAGGTTATTAAGGTTATTGATTTCACAGACGTATTTGTCCGCATGAAAGAGATTCTGTATATTAAGGTTTTTAACTGTTCCAAAGAAGATAAGGTTGAACTGTTTCAGATTGCCGAAACCTTCAAGGCAAAGGTCATTGACTATGGCAAAGACAGCCTGCTCCTGGAATTTGTCCAGACAGCAACCAAGAATGACGCAGTAGTGAAACTGATCAAGGAAGAATTTCACAGAATTGAAGTGGTACGTGGAGGAAGTGTAGGAATCGAATCTATCAGTATGATGGAACGATAAAACTTTTTCTGAAATTTTTATAAAGGGAGGATTGTCGCATTATTCTTAATGCTCAGTCCTCCCTTTACTTACGGTTCTTCTGTCTTTTCGTTTTTCATCTGTGCTTTCGCTTTTCGCCCAATCCGTGTATTGCTGTTCATAATACTGGCACGGGTGATCTTATCATTTCCAAATTTCATCCGGATCTCATCCATAGCTGCATCCAGCTTTCTGCGGCGTTCTTTATTTTCCGTATCTTCAAACAGAGACATCTGTTCATAAGTGCCATCTGTAAGGCCTGTCAGTGCCACACCAATCAGACGTAGCGGCTGTCCTTTCCAGAATTCTTTAAAAAGTCTTGTAGCATTTATATAAATTTCATCTGTAAGATCTGTAGCATTTTCCAGCTTTGTCTGGTGTGAACGGTTTCTGAAATCCAAAGTACGAAAAGTCACGGAAATACAGTTGCATTTCTTATCTTTTCTGCGCATTCTGGTTGCCAGAACATCACACTGCTCCAAAAGTATGGGAAACACCTGCTCTATGGAAGTAATATCATCGTTAAAAGTAGTTTCCACACTGAAACCTTTTGCCTCATCAGGCACTGCTTTTACAGGGGAATCATCAATACCTCTGGCATATTGCCATAGCTGATGTCCCGTTTTTTCCCCAAGCCAGTACTGCACATTGGATGCTCTTTCTCTTGCCAGATCACCGATGGTACGGATCCCCTGATTCAGAAGCTTCTGCTCGGAAGCTTTTCCCAGAAACAGCAGATTACGGATAGGAAGAGGCCACATTTTCTCTGGAATTTCATCCGGGAACAAAGTGTGTACTCTGTCCGGCTTCTGAAAATCTGATGCCATCTTTGCCAAAAGCTTATTGGTAGAAATTCCCACATTTACTGTGAATCCCAGCTCTCTGTGAATCTTGTCTTTCAGCTCATGAGCAGCAGCTACAGGGTCAGGATAGATCAGAGAAGTACCTGTCATATCCAGAAATACCTCATCAATGGAAAAAGATTCCATCACAGGTGCAAAGGAAGCACAGATTGCTTTAAATGCCCGGGAACATTTATCGTATAATTCAAAATCACTGGGAACGATCACCAAATTGGGACATTTCCGAAGAGCCATAGCTACTGGCTCGCCGGTCTGGATCCCGTATTTTTTTGCAGGGATAGATTTGGCAACCACGATACCTGTCCGTTTCTTTGGATTTCCTCCTACACAGGAAGGAATTTCTCTGAGATCCGGCAACCCCTGGCTCACCCTTCTGGCTGATTCCCAGGAAAGAAATGCACTGTTTACATCAATATGAAAAATTAACCGTTCCGTACTTTTCACTGTTCTTCCTCCAATATATGAATTGCGCTCTTCATATCTGATGATTTCATTTTACCCTGATCTGCTCTCCAGGGTAAGAACCTCGTTTGTCCAAAAAAGTGTCTTTATTTGCATCATCTTGTCTGAGCTGTTACTGTATTTATATTTGTTTGATTTCACTCTGCTATCAGAGTTTTGAACAACAACGCCGCACTTGCCATACGGCAGTGCGGCGTCTGTATTTCGCTACCGGTCACATTGTTCCCGGTAACTTTTTTTACTTAATTCTGAGGATTCATTTCCTCTCGATATATACTTATCGATTAGTCATAAAGGTTAGGAGCAATTTCTTCGCTGTCCATATTTGTGGAATCATACCAGTATCCAGTTCAGCCTCCAGCCATTCATAAGAGAATTCCGGGAATGTCTGATGTTTGAAATTTTTCCATGTTACTCCTTTCTCATGAAGTAACTGTCTACACATAAGCAAACAGTGCCATCGCTGTCATTGATCAGCAATAAGCCCCCATGTTTTCATATAGTTCCATTATACCTTCTCATTTTCCCGAAGTCAACATAATTTAACATGTATCAGCCGTTTATTTGTGTTGCTTTTTATTTGATTTTTGTTGTATTTCAGTTGTTTTTATTTTGTTTCCTCATTGACATTTAAATCCTCATCTGTCATACTTGAATATAACGAATGTACCATCAAACAGCAGCTTTGCATCTTCCGTAAGGCTCTTATCATATATAGAAACCGCTCTGGAAAGGAGACAAACAATGTATCTTTCTGACATCCACACACATTCTATCGCCAGCGGTCACGGAACCACCTGTACCATCTCTGACATGGCAAAAGCAGCCAGCAAAAAAGGACTGAAACTCCTTGGGATTTCTGACCACGGCCCGGGAACTCTGGCTTCCGGAACTTCTTCTTATTTCAGAAGCCTTCCTTTTTATCCCAGAAAAAGATTCGGCATAGATATTCTTTACGGAGTTGAACTAAACATCCTGGACAGTGCAGGACATACAGATCTGTCAGATGAACTGCTGAACAACCTGGATTACGCTATCATCAGTATGCATCGGCAGAACTACCGTTCAGGCTCTGTATCTCAGAATACAGAAGCTTACATCAATGCAATAAAACATCCTGCTGTAAAAATACTCGGCCACTGCGACGATACACATTTCCCTGTAGATTATGAAACGCTGGCAAGAGCAGCTTTACGGGAAAATGTTATTTTTGAAATAAACGAAGCTTCCCTCGCACCCGGAGGATATCGGGGAGACACAAGAGCCAATGCAGCCAGAATCCTGTATCTCTGTCAGAAATATCAGCTTCCTGTTATTTTGTCCAGCGACAGCCACGGAAAAGAACATGTTGGAGATTTCACCTATGCCGAAGAATTCGTTCACCAGCTCATGTTTCCGGAAACTCTTATCCTTAACAACCAGCTTCCCAAATTAAAAGTTTTCCTTCAGACACGTTAAAAGAATGTTCCTCAAAGGGACATTCTTTTATTTTATGCATTGTTTTTTGCATTGTGTTATTTTGTTTATTTTCTATAATTTCTTGTCAAAAAAGACGACATTTTAGTACATTTTAATTAACAAAACTCACTTAACCATTTACATATCTCGTGATAGATCAGTCTTACTGTAGGAACCACCGAGGATCCTACAGTATCCCGAATGACTATCGCAACAGTCAGCGATGATGAAACCTTTGAACAGATCAAAAAATAGTTAAACCGCATGATCGAGGTTATCAAGGTAATCGACTTCACAGATGTATTTGTCAGAATGAAAGAAATTCTCTACATCAAGGTTTTCAACTGCTCCAGGGAAGATAAAGCAGAACTGTTTCAGATTGCAGAAACCTTCCAGGCAAAAGTCATTGACTACGGCAAAGACAGCCTGCTTCTGGAATTTGTCCAGACAGCCACCAAGAATGATGCAGTTGTCAAACTGATCAAGGAAGAATTCCACAGAATTGAAGTGGTACATGGTGGAAACGTAGGAATTGAATCCATCAGCATGATGGAACGCTAAATCTCATAATCAATATTTTTTACAGGATATAGAAACACCTCTATATCCTGTATTTATTTTCAAACATACTATAAAATATTGCAGTTTTTAATCAAATGTGTTATGGTTTACGGGAGCGTTATTCGAAAGAAAATGCATCTGTTTTCCACATCTGACAGTCTGGTGGATAAAGTCATCCACTTCACAGTCTGGTTAAATTCGTGAGGCGACCTGTAAGGCGTCTACACACCGGAAATTTTTCTTTTGTTCTGATGCATATTTTTCATAACGCCTGATCCCCATACTCTAAACTGTCTGAAAAGCAGGGGACGCATTGCGCCGTTTTATCAGACCAAAAGGAGAATTCATATGAACACAACAACAACCACTACAACAACGGCTGCAGCAAAAAGAAGCAGCACTCTTTACATGGTAGAGTTGGCTATGATGATCGCCATTATTCTGCTCATGTCCTTTACCCCGCTGGGCTACCTTCGTACTCCCGGCTTATCCATCACTCTTCTCACCATCCCGGTAGCTGTAGGAGCTATCATCCTCGGACCGAAAGGTGGTGCTGTATGCGGACTTGCTTTCGGTGCAACCAGCTTCTATATGGCTGTCACAGGAAGTTCAGCTTTCGCTGCCGCACTTTTTAACATTAATCCATTTGGCACTTTTATTGTATGTATCGTGGCACGTGTGCTGGAAGGATGGATCACAGGACTTATTTTCGCAGCATTATATAAATCACCGGCGAAGAAATTTTCCTATTACGTTGCTTCACTGGCATGCCCGTTACTGAATACTTTCTTCTTCATGGGCTTTTTATGTCTCTTCTTCTACAACACAGATTACATTCAGGGTATTGTTTCCAGTCTTGGAGTAAGCAATCCTGTTGTCTTCGTTGCTGCTTTTGTGGGCGTTCAGGGACTGATCGAAGCGGGCTTCTGCTTTGTAGTGGGAAGTATCGTTTCCAAGGCACTTTCTGTGGCACTGAAACGTGCATAATCTTTAAAAGAACAGCCTTTTCCAAAAAACCTGACTACATTGTCACCGTAGTCAGGTTTTTTTATCTGGCACATTTAAAACAGGAATCCTACCTGATTCAATTAATATCTATAGCAATCTCACAAAATAATGCAATCAAGACAGTTCAGCAGAGTGCGAAAGACAAGGAAAATATCTGACGCAGTACTTCACATTCTGATAGGCTGGATTGCTCTCAGTATTTCATAGAATTGCTATCACATAATAAAGGAGATTTTTATGTCATTATTAAAAGAGATTTCTATTACAGAGCTTTCAAATTTACGCATCGGTCATACTTCTGACCATGATGCGAAGACCGGTGTAACTGTTCTTTATTTTCCAAATGGAGCAAAAGCAGGCTGCGATATAAGCGGAGGCGGCCCTGCTTCCAGAGAAACTCCTCTCACCTCTCCTGTCACTGCCGACAATCCCATCAATGCTATTGTCTTGTCCGGAGGTTCTGCCTATGGACTGGCTGCTGCTGACGGTGTAATGAACTATCTTGAATCACAAAATATCGGTTATAACACCGGTGCAGCCCTGGTTCCTCTTGTATGCCAGTCCTGTATCTATGACCTCTCTTACGGAAATCCTAAAATACGTCCAACTGCAAAAATGGGCGAAGAAGCCTGCCGTCGGGCATTTGCAGGAACAGATACCAGAACCGGAAATATCGGTGCAGGTACCGGTGCAACTGTGGGAAAACTTTACGGTATGAAACAGTCCATGAAGTCAGGTCTTGGTATTGCCGCTGTATCTGTGAAAAATTTCCAGATGGCTGCAATTGTCGTTGTCAATGCACTGGGAGATATCTTTAGTCCACAAAATGGTCAGAAAATTGCAGGGCTGAAAACGCCTGACAGAAGCGGGTTTCTGGACAGTGTCCACGAATTATACCGCTTTATGACACCTCATGACCAGTTTACCGGCAATACCACCATCGGAGCTGTGATCACCAATGGGGCATTTTCAAAGGCTGAACTGAATAAAATTGCCTCTATGACCCGCTGTGCCTATGCCAGATGCATCAATCCTGTAGCAACTATGGCTGACGGCGATTCCATCTATGCTGCCAGCATTGGCGATGTTTCTGTAGATATCAATATGGCAGGAACTCTCGCCGCAGAAGTCATGGCTCAGGCTATCCAAAATGCCATCCATACTTCCCAGATCCAGGATGAAGAATTTCTGAAATATGTATAACAGTCCGCTATAAAAGCGCAGAGAAAAAGTATCATCTCTGCGCTTTTATTCTTCCTGTCTGTCTTCATTTTTCATCTGTGCTCTGGTTTTTCTCCAAGCCAGAGCTGTACATTTGCTTCCCGTTCCCTTGCCAGATCACCAATAGTACGGATTCCCTGATTCAGAAGCTTCTGCTCGGAGGCTTTTCCCAGAAATAACATGTTACGGACAGGAAGTGGCCACATTTTCTCCGGTATTTCGTCCGGGAACAGCGTGTGTACTCTGTCCGTTTCTTTGGATTTCCTCCCACACAGGAGGGAATATCCCTGAGATCCGGCAGCCCCTGGCTTACCCTTCTGGCTGACTCCCAGGAAAGAAATGCGCTGTTTACATCAATATGAAAAATTAATCGTTCCATACTTTTTAATATATCTCAATCATATTTTTGCAGACTTCCAATCATCTTAATCCCCATTATCATCAACACAGGGAAAATCAATGCCGCAAAGATTCCAAGTTTCAGATTATCATTCAGTGCTCCTGAAATCATCCCCACATAGGTTGGTCCGGATGAGCATCCCACATCTCCAGCAAGGGCAAGGAGGGCAAACAGGGCTGTTCCGCCACGCTTTACTGAGGCAGCCGCCATGCTGAAGGTTCCTGGCCACATAATACCTACAGACAGACCGCAAACCGCACATCCAAGGATTCCCAACGCAGGTACCGGGATAAATGCGATCATCAGATAGGAAACCATGCACAGAACTGCACTGTATTGCATAAAGCGTTCCAGATTGATTTTATCTCCAAATTTCCCATAAAATGCCCTTGAGCTTCCCATAAGAATTGCAAACGCCATGGGACCTGCCAGATCTCCGATAGTTTTATTGATTCCAAAGCTTTTCTCAGCCAGAGTAGAAGCCCACTGGCTTACCGCCTGCTCACTGGCTCCTGCACAGAGCATCATTAACATCAGAACCCAGAAGATTTTTTTCTTAAAAAGCTCTCCCATAGTCAGCCCCTTTTCACCCTCATCCAGCAGCGGAGCAATGGGAACTCTGGTAAAAAGGATTCCATTTGCAATGGGAATCAAAGCCCACACCAGCGCCATATATTTCCAGTTTGCAATCCCGAAAATACGAAAGAATAATGTAGAAAGAAGTACCACTCCCACATGTCCCCAGCAGTAAAAGGAATGAAGGAGACTCATTGCTTTTTCCTTATTATCTGTAGGGCAGGCTTCCACCACAGGACTTACCAGCACCTCTAGCAATCCGCCTCCGATGGCATAGATCATAACTGCAATGAGAAGTCCCACAAACGGATCTCCCAGGCACTCCGGCAATACTGTGAGCAAAATCAGACCTGCAGCCGCCATTGCATGTGCCAGGATCATAGATGCACGATAACCTATTCTGTCCACAAATCCAATCGATGCCAGATCTACCAGCAACTGGATCCCGAAATTAAATGTAACCAGAAGTGTGATCTTCTGCAGCGAAATCCCATAACTGCCCTGAAATGTCAGAAACAGCAGAGGAACGAAATTGTTCACAATGGCCTGCACTACATATCCGATAAAACAGGCCTGCACTGTTCTGTTGTAATTTGTTTTCATTCGATATGATATCCTCCAATCTGAAATTTATTAGTTACTGAGAACGGAGTAAGCAGTAACAATTTATTACGCTGATATCGTTCAGGCATTCTCATTCACCAAATTCTGCACCTTCACAGTTCTATCAATCAATAATGACAGTGTATCACAGATTCTTTCTTTTTTCTTTCATTATATTTTGAAAATCCTATAAATTTTTATGTTATTTTGACTTTTTCTCATATAACAATTCTATACACTCTAACAGGTAATCCATCAATCCAATTCAAAATATTTCCCGCAAAAAAAGATGTGTACCATACCATTTCTGACACCATACACATCTCAAAATAAACACTTCTTATCTTCTGTACTCCGCAGTCAGGTCTTTAATAACCTCTCCTGCAATAATCAGCCCGACGACAGACGGCACAAAGGCCACACTCCCCGGAATATCTCTGCGCTCCGTACACTTATGCGTAGCACCTGGAGGACAAATACAATGCGACCTGCAGCTGATCGCCATATCTTCAATTGGTCTGATCGGCTGTTCCTCTGAATAAACAACCTTCAGTTTCTTCACACCACGCTTCTTCAGCTCTCTACGCATAACCTTCGCCAGCGGACACACCTTCGTCTTATAGATATCCGCCACCCGAAACGCACTGGCATCCAGCTTATTTCCGGCACCCATACTGCTGATAACAGGAGTCCCTGCCTCCTTTGCACGCATGATCAGTTCAATCTTCGCAGTCACTGTGTCCACAGCATCTACCACATAATCATACTCACTAAAATCGAAATCAGCAGCATTCTCCGGAAGATAAAAACAGTTATGGATTCTCACATCTGCTTTCGGATTAATGTCCAGGATCCTGTCCCGCATCACCTCTGTTTTATATTGACCAACAGTTTTCCTGGTGGCAATAATCTGTCTGTTAAGATTCGTCAGGCATACTTTGTCATCATCGATCAGATCAAAGGTCCCCACACCGCTTCTGACCAATGCTTCACATACATATCCTCCAACCCCTCCGATTCCAAACACTGCCACGCGGGAGTTCTCCAGTTTATTCATTGCTTCTTTTCCCAGAAGAAGCTCTGTTCTTGAAAATTGATTCAACATAATATCTCCATTTCATTCGGTATTGACCGACTATCTGCCTGCCTTTCTTCTACTTCATTATTTCTGGTCTGTTCTGCTTTGCTGCCTGTAATGTAAGCAGCTCTGCATGCCAGAAACAAAAAAACAAGGAGCAGAAACCAAAGCCAGAGCTTTCTTTTGTTTTTTATGAGCAACCGTTTCATAATCTGCATCACTATTCCTTAATATATTATTTTCAGATACCAGAGTTGCAACATACTTCCATCACAGATTTCTTATGATATCTTTACTTCTATAATGCGTCAAGTATATCATAGAAAGAAAAATCCTGCAATGAAGAAACTCTGTTACTGTACATGAAGTGAACAGTGCTGAGTGAAATTCACAAACCGGAAGTGCTTATCCATCTCATCACCAATCAATCCAATTACTTTTCCCATGGTAAATGCCGCCATCACTGTTCCGATTCCCAGTCCGTTGATATGCCCCAGGATCAGCCCTGTCATACAGGCAGTAATCATCAGACAGATCACATCAAAAGAAACCTTGATCTTAGAATATTTCACCTTTATAATCTCTGACAGTTCACGAGGAAACAGATCTGTAGGAATAATCGGCAGACCGCATCTGTTAGAAAGTGCGATCCCTATACAGATCAGCAGATAACTGATCACAAAATATAACACTCTGAGTGGAATTGTCTTTGGCAGGATATTGATCCATGCCTCATTAACATCCAAAAGCTCACTGAATGCAAATCCAACCAGAAAACTGCACAGATAAGCAGGTACAAATTTTTTTCTCAGTATCATCAGACTTAAGATCAGAAGTGCCTGAAAAATATAAGTCCATGTTCCCAGTGTAATTACCGGAAATACTTTTTCAAATGCATAAGGAACACTGGATATGGCAGATATTCCTGAACCAGAATACAGCATCAGAATAACAGCAAGACTGTTGATCATGACTGCTATCACCAATGCCAGCTCTCCTCTGAAAATATGTCTCGAATCTTCTTCCTCATTTGTTTTCATAACAATTCTCTCCTCTAACACAAGCAAGGGACTGCTGTCAGAAAATATTTTCTGTCATACTTTTCTGACGGCAGACCCCTGTGTCTTTTACATCTTATATTTTCTGAAAATACTATTTTTTATCGAATCAGGCAAGTTTCCCACTTCAACTACTGATATTTTCCTGACTTACTCAACCGTGCAGACGCGGATCAGGTTTGTTCTTCCCGGAATTCCAAGCGGTACACCACCGGCAAATACAATAGTGTCACCAACTTTTACAAGTTTATGCTTCTGTGCTGCCTCGATTGCTCTCAGGCAAAGGATCTCAGAACTGTATTCTTCTTTGATCAGCATCGGGTAAACACCCCAGGATAGATTCAGCTGGCGAAGAACTCTCTCAGAGCTTGTACATGCACCGATCAGACATCCTGGTCTGTGTTTGGACATCATATGAGCTGTACTTCCGGATTTTGTCACTGCAAGGATTGCACTGGCCTTCAAGTCGATTGCGGTCAGACAGGTTGCATGTGCGATTGCATTTGTGATATCCGGATTCTCATTTCTGTCTGTTTTCTTAAAGATTGTATTGTAATCAATATTCTGCTCCATATGTTCTGCAATACGGCTCATCATCTGAAGTGCCTGTACCGGATATTTACCAGCTGCGGTTTCTCCTGAAAGCATAGTTGCACTTGTTCCCTGGAAAATCGCATTGGCAACGTCTGTAGCCTCTGCACGGGTTGGTCTCGGATGAGAGATCATGGAGTCAAGCATCTGTGTTGCTGTAATAACCGGTTTTCCTGCTGTGTAAACTTTCTGGATGATTTTCTGCTGGATAACAGGTACATATTCCGGCGGGATCTCAACACCCATGTCACCTCTGGCGATCATGATGCCATCTGCTGCTTCAATAATCTCGTCGATATTGTCAACGCCCTGCTGGTTCTCAATCTTTGCAATGATCTGAATCTCTTCACCACCGTTTTCTTTCAGGATTTTTCTTACTTCGCGGATATCGTTTGCAGTACGTGTAAAAGATGCTGCAACGAAATCAAATCCTTCCTGGATACCGAAGAGAAGATCATCATGGTCTTTTTTACTGATGAATGGCATCTTCAGGTTTGCACCCGGAACATTGACACCCTTCCTGTCGCCAATCACACCTGCATTAATAACCTTGCAGACAATGTCCTTTCCTGCGATGTCCTGAACCTCCAGGTCTACAAGTCCATCATCAACCAGAATATGTCCGCCCGGCTGCACATCCTTATAAAGCTCTTTATAAGTAATGCTTACGCACTCATTAGTTCCTTCAATATCTTTATTTGTAAATGTAAATATCTGTCCTTCTTCCAGAGAAACCTTGCCATCCTTGAAGCATCCAAGTCTGATCTCCGGTCCCTTTGTATCAAGAAGTGCTGCAACAGGTCTGTCATATTTCTTGCGAAGTTCTCTCAGTTTCTGGATACGGCCTCTCTGCTCATCGTGAGGTCCATGTGAGAAGTTGAAACGTGCTACGTCCATTCCCTCTCTCACAAGCTGCTCCATAACATCGCCCTTATCAGTAGACGGTCCCATTGTACAGATAATTTTGGTTTTTCTCATTTAATCTTTCCCTCCAAACTGTCAACTCAATTTTATCTATTTTATTCCTGTAAAATAATGTAATAAAATGTTACCTGTTTCTATAAATGAAAACATTAAATCAAATAAAAATTACCATTATTGAGACTATCTGTCAATATAGAATTTCGACTTATTTTTGTTGATATTTGACAAAAAAATAACATACTTTTGTTGCAAATATCACATATATTTTTACTGATCCGACAGTTGGAAAATTTTCACTCATTCTTATCAGAATCCAAAATCTGCATAGTCTTCCGGCAGAAATCTGTGGTAAATGATATGGCATCCTTCATCTTTAAAACAATAATAATAAGGATCTGATCCGTCATCAAAGCGGATCATCACATCAAACTCCTCGTTATCCATTGGTTCAGTAATGATTTTATCTGAATAAGAATGGAACAGTTCTTTAATTTCCTCTATCGTACATCCATGTCTGCCAACCAGTTCGATCAATGCCTTGATAAATTCATTCTCTTTCATATTATTATGTACATATTCGGAAGCTTTTTCCGAAACAGTGAAGCAGAAACGATCTCCTCTGTGTGATACTGCTACTTCACCAAATTTCTCTTCTATATAAGAAGGAAAATCTTTTAAAATCTCCATCATGCCTGCAGCATCCGTCTCATTGCCAAAGAAATGATTCAGGGAACTGAGCGGATAATAAAGGCTGATCTTCTCCTTCATATATCCAAGCTTCGCCTGTTCCTCTTTGATCACATCGATCAGACTGGTTTCTAATCTGTTATAGTTCATTTATTTTCCCTCCTGAAAATCTATCCTTTTGCTTTTTCTGGTTAATATTTTATCAGACATTGCCCGAAAATCAATGCATTTCTTTTTCAATTGTACGCCCGCCAAAACAATTTCAATGTTTTCTTTTTCATACAAAAATAAAGAGCTTGCGAAACTGTCCTTTTTTTCTCCCTCTGACAAATAACTCTGACTGGATAAAACAAAACAGATAAAACCAACCACTTCGTTGCTTTTTTAACCAAATAACTGCTTGATTCGGTTAAAAAAACAGCGTTCCGAATATTATTTATATCCGAAACGCTGTCATTATTCCAATTATTTCATTATGTATTTAATCCCAGTTCTTACGTCCGTAACGAAGTGTCACATCATATATTTCCTTCTGGAGTTTCTTTGTAAGATCTCTCTTCTTGATTCTCCACTTCCAGTTCGTACCAACTGTAGATGGTTTATTCATTCGGAATCTGTTGTCCAGTCCCATATAGTCCTGCATTGGGATAACGCAGACACGCGCAGCACTGCGCATGATCAGACTGATGAAACATTTATACAGTTCTTCTTCCGGTGTTGCATGATCACACAGATAATCTCTCGCCAGTTTTCTCTCAGCTGCTGTGATGCTCTTCCACCATCCCACGATAGTTTCATTATCATGGGTTCCTGTATATGCCACGCAGTTCTCCGGATAATTATGTGGCAGATAATCACTGGCACATCCGGAATCTCTGGAGTCAAACGCAAATTCCAGAACCTTCATTCCCGGGAAGCCGCTCTCATATACCAGATGACGTACAGAATCTGTCATATATCCTAAGTCCTCTGCGATAACCTGCTTCCATCCAAGCGCCTGTTCGATCTTACGGAACAGATCAATTCCGGGACCTTTTTCCCAGTGTCCGCCTCTTGCATCTTTATCTCCGTATGGAATAGAGAAATATTCATCAAATCCACGGAAATGATCGATTCGCACAACATCATACAGTCTGAAGCAGTAACTCATTCTGGAAATCCACCACTGATATCCTGTATTTCTGTGATAATCCCAGCGATACAGCGGATTTCCCCATAACTGACCGGTTGCAGAAAATCCATCCGGAGGGCATCCTGCTACTGCCAGCGGTACATTATCCTGATCCAGCTGGAACAGCTCCGGATGCGCCCATGCATCAGCACTGTCCATTGCAACATAAATCGGAATATCTCCAATGATCTGGATTCCTTTTGAATTTGCATAGGATTTCAGTTTCATCCACTGCTCATAGAACTTAAACTGCATATACTGCTGGAATTCAATATCAAAATAGAGTTCTTCACGATAATAATCCATGGCATTGTTCCAGCGGAGTCTGATATCCTCAGCCCATTTGGTCCATTCTACACCTTCGAAACGGTCTTTTACTGCCATAAACAGAGCATAATCTGACAGCCACCAGCTGTTCTCTGCTACGAATTTCTGATAGTCAGGATTCTTGCTGATATCACTGTTCTCGTATGCTTTTCTCAGAAGAGGATAACGGCCTTTGTAGATTTTTTCATAATCTACCTCATCAGGCTTCTTTCCCCAATTAACTTTCTCGCAGTCTTTCTTATCAAGAACTCCTTCTTCCACAAGTGTATCCAGATCAATAAAATATGGATTACCTGCAAATGTAGAGAAAGACTGATATGGAGAATCTCCATAGCTGGTCGGTCCCAATGGCAGAATCTGCCAGTAAGTCTGTCCGGCTTCCTTTAACCAGTCTACAAATTCATATGCACTTTTGGAAAAACATCCGATGCCATAGTCTGATGGAAGACTGCTGATCGGCATTAATATTCCTGCTGCTCTTTTTCCCATGATTCTTGTCTCCTTCGCCATTCTTCACTTTTACCGCCTATACTTTATCTAGTGTACATATAAGCAGTTTTTCTATACCTTATGCGCAATTGTTTTTTTTATTATATCTATTTTTTGTGCAAATTGCAATACAACTTTCATGTTATCCATTTTTTCGTGAAAATTACTAATCATTGCTTAGTTCTTTTCGTCATCTTCCATATTAAACACCAATCATTTCCACTCAGAGCATTGTCGTCAAGCGGATATTCGCAATCTGCTTCGCTACGCAGCTCTATACCGAATAACTGCTCCGCATTTCATCAGAAGGAGCTTATTTTTTATCCATATCAAAAACTTATAATTACAATGCAATATTTCTATTTTACGTTTCATTTCTGATATGATAGGATGTGTTTGGTTAAAAAATAACAAAGTAACACTCCAACTTATCTGTTGAGAAACGTTTATCATTAACTACCATCAGAAAATTTCTTATACAGATATCTTCGACATCTTAAGCTATACACATCAAAGACAAAGAAAGAGGTAAGAAAATGGAAGACAACAAATTATGTCTGGAAAAGCAGCCTTTAAACCAGGAAATGCTTGACAAAATCGATGCTTACTGGCGTGCAGCTAACTATCTGTCTGCCGGACAGCTCTATCTTCTCGACAATCCGCTTCTGAGAGAGCCATTAACTATGGATCAGATCAAGAAAAAAATTGTTGGTCACTGGGGAACTGTACCGGGACAGAACTTCGTTTATGCACACTGCAACCGTGTCATCAAACGTTATGACCTTGATATGATCCTGCTTTCCGGTCCTGGACATGGCGGAAACTTCATGATTGCCAACACCTATCTGGAAGGTTCTTACAGCGAAGTTTATCCTAACATCAGCCAGGATGAGGAAGGTATGAAGAAAATGTTCAAACAGTTCTCCTTCCCATGCGGAGTCCCAAGCCACTGCGCACCGGAAACACCTGGTTCCATTAATGAAGGTGGCGAGCTTGGTTACTCCATCGCTCATGCTTTCGGAGCTGTATTTGACAACCCGGATCTGATTGCAACTACTGTTGTAGGTGATGGTGAAGCTGAGACTGGTCCTCTGGCGACATCCTGGCAGTCCAACAAATTCCTGAACCCGATCACAGACGGTGCTGTACTTCCTATTCTTCACTTAAATGGATATAAGATCAGCAACCCGACTATCTTCTCCCGTCTTTCTCATGAAGAACTTGAATGCTTCTTCAAGGGCTGTGGCTGGAAACCATATTTCGTTGAAGGTGACGACCCAATGACAATGCACAAGAAGATGGCTGAAACAATGGACACAGTGATCGAAGAAATCAAAGCGATCCAGAAGAACGCCCGTGAGAACAATAATCCGGAACGTCCGGTATGGCCAATGATCATCCTTCGTACTCCTAAGGGATGGACAGGTCCTAAGGTTGTTGACGGACTTCAGATTGAAGGTTCTTTCCGTGCTCATCAGGTTCCGATCACTATGGAAAAACCGGAACATCTTGAACTTCTGAAGGAGTGGCTGGAAAGCTATCGTCCTCAGGAACTGTTTGATAAAAACGGACGCCTGATCCCGGAACTGGCTGAACTGGCTCCTAAGGGAAATGCACGTCTCGGTGCCAACCCACATGCAAATGGCGGACTTCTTCTGAAAGATCTTCGTCTTCCGGACTTCCGCGATTACGGTATTGAAGTACAGCCTGGCAAAACAAAAGCTCAGGATATGATCGAACTTGGCGGATACATCCGCGACATCTTCAAACTGAATGAAGAAAACAAGAACTTCCGTATCTTTGGACCAGATGAAAGCATGTCCAACCGTCTGTACAAAGTATTTGAATATCAGAAACGTGACTGGAACGCAGAAATGCTTGATACTGATGACTGCCTCGCAAGAGACGGACGTATTATGGACAGTATGCTCAGTGAGCATATGTGTGAAGGATGGCTGGAAGGTTACCTGTTAACAGGTCGTCATGGCTTCTTCGCAAGCTATGAAGCTTTCATCCGTATCGTTGACTCCATGGCAGCCCAGCATGCAAAATGGCTGAAAGTTTGCAATCAGCTTTCCTGGAGACAGCCTATCGCATCCCTGAACTTCATCCTGACATCCAACGTATGGCAGCAGGACCACAACGGATTTACTCATCAGGATCCTGGATTCCTGGATCACATTGCCAATAAGAAAGCAGACGTAGTTCGTATGTACTTACCACCGGACGCTAACTGCTTACTCTCCTGCTTCGATCACTGCATCAAGAGTAAGAACTATGTCAATGCAATTGTAGCTTCCAAACATCCAAGCTGCCAGTGGCTGACCATGGAGCAGGCTGTTAAGCACTGCACACAGGGTATCGGTATCTGGGAGTGGGCAAGCAATGACTGTGGTGAAGAACCAGACGTTGTTATGGCCTGCTGCGGTGATACACCTACACTTGAGATCATGGCTGCAGTTACTATCCTTCGTGATGAAATGCCGGAACTTAAGATCCGTGTTGTTAACGTTGTCGACCTGTTCAAACTGGAATCTGACCACAAACATCCACACGGCTTAAGTGACGCAGAATATGATGCAATCTTCACAAAAGATAAACCTGTCATCTTTGCATTCCATGGATATCCAACACTGATCCATGAGCTTACTTATGAGCGTCACAACCACAATATCTCTGTTCACGGATATCAGGAAGAAGGTACTATTACTACACCATTCGATATGCGTGTACAGAACCAGATCGACCGTTTCAACCTTGTAAAGGATGCCATCATGCATCTTCCACAGCTTGGAAACAAAGGTTCCTTCTTAATCCAGAAGATGAATGACAAGCTTGTTGAGCACAAACAGTATATTGCTGAATATGGCCAGGATCTGGAAGAGATTCGAAACTGGGAGTGGCATAAATAAATCCGTCTAACAGATGATAAATTCCTTATAAATATAATAAGTCATCAGGATTCACATCATGTGGATTTCCTGATGACTTTTCTATTTCAGCGGTTCTGTTCTTTCCGTTCTGCCAAAAACTTCTGGAATGCTTTAGATGCAATACTTTGAGGATATTCTGTATCATGGATCAGAATAATGCTTCTCTCCGGAAGTGTTTCATTTACATCTATCTCAAAAACCTTTCCGGATTCCAGATCATCTCCGGCAAATTCTTCTGGCAGGAATCCGATTCCCATATTATACCGTACTGCCGGGAGAATCATATCTGTAGTCGCCAGCTCTACATCCGGCGAAAACTGCAGTCCATTTTTTGAAAAATACTCATTCAAAAATCTCCTGCTGATTGCCTCGGAAGTCAGGCTGATCCATGGATAGGCTGAAAGTTCCTCCAACGAAGTCTTCCTCCCCTTCAGCTCCGCAAAACGACTGCCTCCGATCAGAATTTCCCTATACTTTCGCACTACTTTCATTTTCAGTGGCTCTGCTAACTGTAAAGAAGCAGATACAACTGCAAGATCTACTTTACCCTCTTTTAAGGCATTTACAGAATCTGTAGTGCTGTTATTAAGAATTTTAAAATGCACATTCGGGTATTGAATATTAAAGTCTCTGACTGCCTCGAACAAATAACAGTGCAATGCTGTCTCTGTTGCACTGATATAAATGGTCCCGTTCTCAAGGCTGATCAGATTATTAAGATTATCCTCGGCTTTGAAAAACTGAGCACAGCCTGCTGCTACATACTGATAGAAAATCTTTCCCTCAGGAGTCAGTTTCATGCCACTTTTGCTTCTGGTAAACAGTCTGCACCCTAATATATTTTCCAGATTATGTATCGTCCTGGTCACAGCCGGCTGGCTGGTCTTTAATACTGATGCTGCCTTTGTCAGATTCTCATATTTTGATACGTAATAAAAAACTTTATAATATTCAAAATTTGCGTTCATTCTGTTCTCCGTCTTTCATTGTCTTATGTACAGTAACATATTTTACGCGCCTATTCTATCACAATTCTTTTTTCTGTACAATCTGATATGTCCAGAGTGTGTATTACTGTTTACTTCGTTATGTTACTGTTCACTCCGTTCACAGTAACGTATCCAAAATTCATTCCAGATTGCCTGCGGCAATGGAATTTTGGCTTGTATGTCTCGGGATTTTGGCATATTCATGCCAAAACACCTCGCGGGATAGTGGAATGTGAACAGTAACACGTGTGTTACTATTATCAAAAATAATCTCGTTTTCTTCATTGCGTTTTTTTGCACAATACAATATAATAATTTCAGAGTTTATTTATGCAAAAAGACGAAAGGATGTACATATGAAACACAAAAAAGACTGGTATAAAGATCTGGTGATCTACCAGATTTACCCAAGAAGTTTTAAAGATGGCAACAATGATGGAATCGGTGATCTGAAGGGAATGATTGAGAAGCTGGATTATCTGAAGGAGCTTGGCATCAATGCAGTATGGATGTCTCCTGTCTATGCTTCTCCGAATGTGGATAACGGTTACGATATTTCTGATTACTTCGCGATCATGGAAGAATTCGGAACTATGGAAGACTGGGATGCTTTCCGCGACGGTGCGCATGAACGAGGTATCGCCATTATCATGGATCTGGTCCTGAACCATTCTTCAGATAAACATAAATGGTTCCGGGAATCAAAGAAATCCCGCAATAATCCTTACAGTGATTACTATATCTGGCATGATCCTGCACCGGACGGAGGCGCACCCAACTGCTGGATGTCCGTATTTGGCGGAAGTGCCTGGGAATATATTCCTGAACGTGGACAATACTATCTCCATTTCTTTGCTAAAGAACAGCCGGATCTGAACTGGGATAATCCGGAAACTAAAGAGAAAATTTTTGATATTATCCGTTTCTGGAATGAGAAAGGTGTTGACGGATATCGCATTGATGCCATCAGTTATCTTGACAAAGGACTGGACGGACGTGCAGATATGAATGAACCCATTGGTACTGTAGCGTGTGTAAATCTGGAGGGAACCCACCGCTACATCCGTGAAATGGTTGCAGAAACAATGACTCCCGACAATCTGATGAGTGTAGGAGAAGTTAATATCAACAATGAACAGGATGCCATCAACTATTCCAGCGCAGCAAGCAAAGAATTTAACATGGCTATTCCATTTGTCCCTCCGATTGTTGAAATCCAGACATGGTCACCAGAGAAAATGAAACGTGATCTTAAGAAAGATTATGAAATCCTGAAAAAAGACGGATGGTGGGCAAGATTTTTAAGTAATCACGACAAACCGCGTCAGGTTTCCCTCTACGGAAATGACAGAGAATTCTGGTCAGAATCTGCCAAAATGCTGGCATGTTATCTGCACACGCTTCCCGGTACCCCCTTTGTTTTCCAGGGTGAAGAATTGGGAATGACCAATGTTGCCTTCCCATCTATCGATGATTACGATGACATTGATACCTGCAATTACTATAAAACCATGATTGAACAGGGAACTTCTCCTGAAGAAGCACTGGCAGAATCCAGAAGTATCAGCCGTGATAATGCAAGAACGCCTATGCAGTGGAACGACAGTCCAAACGGCGGATTTTCTGAGCATACTCCGTGGCTGGGTGTCAATCCAAACTACAAACTCATTAACGCAGAAAGCCAGATGAATGATGACGCTTCCGTTTTCAGATTCTACCAGAATCTCATCGCACTACGCAAAAAACACCCGATAATGGCTCATGGAGATTTCAAACTCTGCTGCCCGGAAGAGGGACCGATTATTGCCTACACCAGAAGCTGGCAGAACGAGACATGGCTGGCAGTGCATAATTTCTCTGCATCCATGCAGAAATTCCATTATGGCGCTGAAGATATTGAATTACCGTGCAACACTCCCGTAATCATTTCCAATTACGGAGAAAATGAAGTTGAATACGGAATTGGAACACTTGTACTCAAACCTTACGAAACCGTAGTATTCCAGTTACATTAAGCAACTTCATCAATACAGACAGTAAAAAGCAGAACCATTGAATCACTATCCCTCAATGGTTCTGCTGCTTTTGTGTATTTGTTTTTCATTTATTTGACTGCCATTACTTTGCATTTCTTTTTGTAAAATGCAATACCATATTTCAAAATATGCTCTACTCCCTCTTCCAGCAGCTGCTCCTCGTATCGTCTGTCTTCTATCTGTTTTAATGCCTCTTCACTGACAGCTTCCAGATTCCCTGTTTCGGCATATTTTATTTCTATAATGATTCCTGTTTCCTGATCTTCTGTTTCTATCAGAATATCACTGTATCCATCACCTGATTCTTTATTTGATGACACACTCCAGTTCTGCTGAAATCCAAGAATTCCAAGTAAAATCCCATGATAAAAATTCTCTTTCATCTGTTTTTTTACAAAGGTATCCCGAATACTGATGGTTCTTTTCAGATAATTGTTCAAACTTTGTTCTACCACTTCGGAATTTCCATCTTTTAGTGCATTACAGAATTTTTCAAGTGCTTCTCCATTCTCAGAAACAGTTTTCTTAAAATATTCCATAATCTGTGTCAGAAAAATATTACGTATTTCCATATTAGGAATGGTAAGCATGAACGTATTTGTATCTTTTCTTTCGGTCTGTGTGAGATATCCCGTAGTAAAAAGAACACTCCACAGGTTTTCAATCGAAGCATACATATCCTGATATGTCAGTTCCTGATGAATCTCCTTTACAATTGTTTCTCCTGCTATCAGTTTCTCAATTTCCTTTCTGACCGTTCCCTTATCAGTCTCCTGAATAAAACGTTTTACCGCTTCATTACTGCTGGTATTAGACCAGTAATTCTGTGGCTGCGCCATATTATTTATACGCAATTCGTCACAATAATTTATCACATCCCAGGGACAATAAACCTCTACATTCCCAAACCGATATCCGTCATACCACATTTTTATTTCATCATAATGCTCAGAAAGTTCATAATATTCCAATATATTCTTTACATCTCTGTCCGTAAATCCAAAATATTCATCAAACTGTACATCCGCCACTGACAAAACTTTCAGATTATTTAATCCTGTAAAAATACTCTCCTTTGAGATACGCATGCAGCCTGTAAGCACAGCAAACTTCAGACTGTCATTTGTTTTTAATGCATTTTCAAACAAGTTACGGATCAGCAGAGTCATTGAATTGTAATATCCCAATTCAAATGCTTTCGCCAGAGGCACATCATATTCATCAATCAATAAGATAACTTTCTGACCATGATGTTTCTCCAGAAGTTCTGACAGAATCCTCAGACTACTACACAGAACAGATTCCTTCATATCCGGCAGAAGCAATGATTTGAACGCATCCTTATCATATTCTGTCAAACGTTCACTTTCCAGTAAATACTGGAATCTACGCGCCTCACCATTTACAATCTGTA
The DNA here is from genome assembly GCF_020553185.1 of Blautia sp. MSK18_10. Classification (NCBI taxonomy): domain Bacteria; kingdom Bacillati; phylum Bacillota; class Clostridia; order Lachnospirales; family Lachnospiraceae; genus Blautia; species Blautia sp. MSK18_10. Next base: position 24,102 of record NZ_JAJCGT010000013.1, read on the forward strand.
TTGCCATATCACATGCTTTTTCATAAGTTTGCGCGCTGATACTCTTCAGGGAAATAAAAATCACAGGGAACTTTCCCATGTATTGTTCGCAAAGATAAACTTCTCTGGAAATTCTTGTTCCTTTAAAGCAGTTCTTATCACCGTTTAATTCAAAGAATGCTTTCAGCATACTCATATTCAGTGTTTTACCAAATCTTCTCGGACGTGTAAACAGATTCACCTCCGCCCAATTATCCAGAAGTTCTTTGATAATCATCGTTTTGTCTACATAGTAGAAATCTTCCGCCTGAAGCTTTGCAAAATTTTCTATTCCTATTGGAAGTTTTTTTTTGACTGAATTCAATACATGATCCTCCCTTTTGTCTCGGTTCTATATACATATTATACATTGTATTTTATGTTAATCTCTATTTTCCATACTTATGTTGCTATATGTTAACAGATATAAATGAGTTGTGGATTGGATATTTGTTATTGTCAGAGCAATTTCATTATATACAACATTTTATATTGTTTCAATACATCTCATGTTACTCTTTATCGGGGTAATCTTTAATAGTTGCAGATGGTGCAAACGTTTCAATACATCTCATGTTACTCTTTATCTAGTAAGGGGACTATGCTCCTGCTCCGCGTGCAGAGTTTCAATACATCTCATGTTACTCTTTATCCGGTTCCAGAGATGATTTACTTGCCCAGGGATAGTTTCAATACATCTTATGTTACTCTTTATCTGCAGAACAAGACGCACTTGGAACATCAGTCGTTCAGTTTCAATACATCTCATATTACTCTTTATCGAAGAAACTGGAAGCGCAGAAAAAAAGTTACAGCCGTTTCAATACATCTCATGTTACTCTTTATCAAGTATGGGCTATCCTCTGGTTCTTGTGGCACTTTGGGTTTCAATACATCTCATGTTACTCTTTATCGATCAACAGCAAGATGACAGTATACCTTATTGCGCGTTTCAATACATCTCATGTTACTCTTTATCAGTATAAGGCTTGTAAGCTCCATATCCGCCCAGAGCGTTTCAATACATCTCATGTTACTCTTTATCTAGAAGGTGAAATAATAGAGGAAAAACCATTAACGTTTCAATACATCTCATGTTACTCTTTATCCCTCGTTTTATAGGCTTTTCTTCTTCTAACAGTTTTTATAATACAGCAAAATACAAAGGATTGCAAGATTTTTACCAACCGACATCTCATTTTTTATTTACTCAATCAAAACCTGGTATACCCCCGTATTTTCAATATTTTTCATTTTTTTATGAAAATCCGCCTGGTAATTTTTATAACTTTTCATTTAACTTACTTAAGGAATTCCCCTGTCATGTTTTCACACTGACAGGAGAATTCTTTTACTACAAAATCAAATCTTCTCCATTATCTTTTTTTCCATTTCCAAGTACTTCTTCTCCAAACACATTATCATTCATCAATTTTATAATACACACAAAATCTTCTTCCTTATCTATCACTCGATTCAGTTCATTTCTCAATTGTATGAATTTTGATGGCGTCATGTCCCCTCTGAAAACTGATTTTTGGAAATGAGATAAATATTTTTTGCAGATTTTAAATACTTTCTGTACCCTTTTTTCTCCTACATCATAAAATAAGAATGCATAATTATAATTCAACTGTTTTTTCATACATGAAATCCCCATTTTTTAACACAGAAATCATTAATACCGTTACTCTTTTCTCTCTATCCTTTTTACATTCCTTCTTTAAGAGAAAATGGAACAAACTCTTTTTCTTCAAGAATATTTTTTATCAGCTTATAGCAATCCAGTTTCAATGCAGTGCGATAAGAAACTTTTCTTTTCAATTTGGGATGAAGAAATACACTTTCCAGACGATTTTCAAATGCTTCTATAAATATTTTCCGTCCCTCTTCATTCAAAATACAATAGTTTACCTTTTTTTCAAAATGCTTTTCAACCTGCAGTCTTCTATTATTGACCAAGTCAAAAATTGTTCTGAAAACAATAACTGGTTTAAACACTTCGCTCAAATCCAGACTTAATGAGAATCTGCCTTCCGATGGTTCATGTAAAAAGCTTATTCTCTGGTCCAAATGTGTCTGGTAAATTGCTGCATTCCTCCCACATCTGTCAGAAAAACATCTCTCCGCCTGTTCCAAATTTTTCTCTGTTTAAAACTCCATTTTCAAAATAGGAATCACCGTCTTTTATGAAATATATATCACCAATTGCTTCATATTCATCCCATGCGAATGTATTTCCTTTTTCTATCTGATACACAAACATTTTCATTTTACATTTTATCTCATGAAGTTTGACACGCTGTTCGCTGTAATCCATGCCCTGATCATGTAACAACGATTCATACTCCTGCCAAATCTCGTCTCCGCATATTTTTTCAGTAACAGATAATGTAAGTGTCCTGGAAAGAAATACATTCATCATTTCTCGCTGTTCATCTATCAGATGCATTTTGTCTGAAACTTTAGGATAAGCAAGCTGACCAACTTCTTTTTTGAAAAAATGCACTATATTATTTTCGTTTTCGCTTTTTTTGTTATTTCTCTCTATCTCCAGAATTTCTCCATAATAATCAGAAAAATTTTTGGTTCTCAAAATTTCCTGCATATCTGTTTTCATGACAGTAAATTCTGTGTCAACACGAATATCTCCATCTTTATACACCATTCTTGCAGAATCAAGATTAAAGAAATAAACAATTCCTTCCCCTTTACAGGAACGATTAATACGCCCCATAAACTGCTCTTCACTGTCCAGCTTTGAACAGTCTTTATATCCTATATCCATATCAATATCGACACCCGCTTCTATCACCTGAGTTGCCACCAGAATAACAGATTTCAGCTTCGAAAGTTTTTCAATTATTTTCTGTCTTTCCCAGATGCTGCTGTCTCCACTCATAAACAACGTTTCACAGTCTATTTCTGTATCCGTTAACATACCGTAAAATTTTTCTGCACTCTTTTTGCTGATAAATTCTATCAATATTTTTTTCTTTCGCAGTACCTGTTTTTGCACATGTTCACACAAAATTTCCAATGTCATCTTCTGTTTCAGTAAACTATAATCAGGTATGACTCTTTCCGCAAAAACAGGATGTTTAAAGTAACTTTCTTTTTGTGGAATCAGATTGACAGCATCTTCCTTATCATCTGTCAGTGCTTCCAGATTTGGCAAAGTTGCTGACATGATAATGATTTTCATATTAAGCAATTTCGCATACCCTTTCAAAAAAGTTATGATTTCACTCCAGAGAGCATTTTTGTAACTTTGTATCTCATCCAGCACAATTACTGAATTGCATAACTGATGAAAAGCAAATACATCCTCTTTCTCATGCCCAAATAAAGTTTTAAACCAAGTCACATGTGTAGATAAAACAATTGGATAGTTCAAAAACTGTCTGTCAAGAAGAACTTTCTGATAGAATTTTTTTGTCTTATCCTCATACTCGTCTTTCTCTTCTTTCATAGGTACCAGTGAATTTACCACAGCAATCTGGTTCATAATATCTTTCTGATTTCCAAATATTTTCCCCAGATTTTCAATATTCTGATCTACAAGCGTGTTAAACGGATAAATGTAGAAAATTTTATTGATATTCTTTACTTTCTTTATAATCTGAAAGCTGAGGTTCAATGCAGTATTGCTTTTCCCTGCGCCTGTAGGTTCTTCCAGATAAAATATGTGGTCATTGATATGTTCTTTTAATGTATTTTCCGCATCCAGAAACATTTCTGTTCTTAAATCATTGATTACATCCGCTTTTTTCTTTTTCACCAGCCTTTCTCTTCTCTGTGGATATTTTGTTTTTTCATACTCCCGAATACTTTGTTGTGTTCCCGTTTTTTCATATGCCTGTATAATATTTGAAATATCATCCAGTTGTCCAAAAGCTTTCAATTTTATCCCGTTCATATAGTCTGATGTGGCATAATAGTCAACAGCTACCAAAAGTGAAAACAGCAGTCTGGTATATCCAAATAAATATACCTGACGGGAAGCATCGTCCCCTGATATTCTTTCAAGCATATCCTCCTGTTTATCTTTTTTCAAATACACCTTCTTTCTTACTTTCTGATTTTCATTTTCTTCTTTCCACTTTTTCAGCCATTGCTGTGCATGCCACCCTAATACTGTACCCTCTGTATCATTCAGACTTGCAAAGCTGTCCAGATATGTCTGAAAATCAGTAAGTGCCCCATGATGTTTTGCTATTAAAAATGAGTGAATATATGCAAGATCTCTTAAACTTTTTCTTTCTTCCAGATTTTCTATTTGAGAAACTCGATCAAGGAAATAATCCAGATACAAAACTGAAGACAAAATAGAATGTTTACTTCCTACACTGTTATCCGGCCTTGCCTTTCCTTTCAATTCATAATTTCCCATATTTTTTTCCTGGAATCTTGGATTAATTTTTCCGATATCATGAAAAGTGATAACATTGTCTCTCATTGTTTCAAAAAAATGGATTCCTTCCCGACTCATATCGGAAAAATACAATTTTTCAAACTGCTCAAAGACTACCTGTATCTGTTTGTGCTCTACTATTTTCTCATAATATTGCTGGCATAATTCTGTATGCTCTATTAGTGTTTCTTTCTGTCTTTGCTCCATGCTCTTCTTTTCATTGCCAGTTCTATGTGCATAACAATGCACAACATCTTTCTGTACTTCTGTTAAATCAATAAATTCAATATTCAAAGAAATCCCCCTTTACGACAGAATCCCGCAAAAAGGCTGCGGGATTCTGTCTAATAAAATACAAGCATATGATCTTCTGTTTTAAAAATTTTTTTTCCTTTCAAAGTCACTTTCATATTTGTAAAACAAAACGTTTCATACTGATACAAATTCAAATGGCTGTCTATTCCGACGGGAAGCTTTTCTTCATATTTAAACTCCGGAACTTCCTCTTCATCTTCATACTCTTCCTCTTCTTCATCAGCAATTCCCAGTTTTCCATCTTTTTTCTCATAAAGGCAAGATAAAACTACATTTTCGCATGTTACCACATCCAGTTCCACAACTTTTGCAGCACAGATATCCGCCAGATGGTCATTTTTTCCCATATATGGGATATATACGCATTTCTTATCCAGAATCATCTCTGCAATCTTATCCGCTTCCCGGGAATCTAAAAGAATATAGATATCCCATACCGGATTCTCCAGCCACTGCTCTCTTACGATCAGATTTCCTCCCAGTTCCTGGGATGCATATCCTACTGTGTTATTAAACATCTGTACTTTCTTCTGTATATATCCCTGAGAGTTTCGCGGTACAACAGAAACTTTCAAATCTTTTAATTTTTCATAAAACTCCGGATACGTTCCTGTACAGCCATAACCTTTGTACCCTACAATAGCTCCAAGTATGCCTAAAAGCGCAACTCTATGGATTTGTCCATATGTAAAATAAAAGTAAGCATTCACTTCCGGCTTTTTAAAAAAGGCATTTTTTCCACTGAGAGTAAATTTCAAAGCCCGCATAAATCACACCTCTTCTTGTGTAATAATATTAAATATCTTCGCCCCTTCAATTTCTCCTTCAAGTTTTGTTGTATACGGATTATAATAAATTTCTACATTTTTAATCCTTGTTTTAAGCACCTGTAAAAGCTCAGCACACTGTTCCAGATTAATTATGTTTTTTTCCTCTCCTTTATCAAAAGAAATATATTCTGTCAGATTCGGAAGATATAAGTCTGATTCTGTTTCAACAAAAAGTGCAAACTCATTTTCACATCCTTCTTTTGCATTTGTGGCAAATGCTGTGGCAGATACTAATGCTGTTCTTTTAAAATTCTGGTAATCTTCCTCTGTGTACCCATCTGTAACTCCCAGCTCCTTAAACTCTTTATATGCCAGAGGATTAATCACAAATGGATAAAAATAATGCGCTTCATTGCTGGTGATTTTAGTTCCAAGCGTTGAGTTTTTTGCTTCTTCATCCTTCTTATCATCTTTACTTGAATCCCTGAACGGTGACAATATATTCTGCTCTTCCGAACAGGTATCTGCATATTTATTGAATCCCTGACCAAATTGAACAGCACCCGTAATAGATATGTTATTTTTTGCTTCTGCAAAAGTTGCACCAAAGTTTTTTACATCTACTGCTGAGAACAGATTTTTTAAAGTTTTCTGTGGATTCTTTTCCACCTTTTCTCCAAAGATATATTCATAACGCTCTCCCAATGAACGTGGCACCAAAGATACCAATGAAGCATCTTTTCCGCCAAATTTCATTGATTTAATATACAGAACTTTTTTTCCTTCATTATCCCACATTTTTTTCATCGGATACTTCAAGGCCTTATCACTTCCAAATACCAGGCCATCAGATGTTGTTTTGGGATATCCGGAAAAATCTGCATTCCAGTTTGCCATAATAGAAGAGATGCCTAATATTCCATGTACTCGTTTATTCATTTACCTGTTCCTCCATATTCTTTTTCTGATATAAAATGTTATTATTAATATATCCCGCAATCATAGAATTCTGATCTGTTTTTTCTGCTTTTGTATAATTGCAGATCATTGCATAAAGATTATTAAACCATGTTCCTGAACAATTCAGCTGGTAATTATATTTTATAAAATACTGGCGCAGTTTATCTTTTAAAGCCTGATTATTCTTTATGTTAAAGAAAGGATTCGCCAGAGAATGTTTCTTATCCTTTGCCTTACTGAGAGAAATAAAGTAATTCACAAGCTGTCCGACTGCATAATAATATTCTTCATCACTTGTAATCTGCTCTGTCTCTTTACTCTGTATCTTTCTTCTTAATTCTTTTCGTATTGACTCATAATCCGTACTCATTGGCTCTCCTCCTGAAAAATATTCTTCCAGTGAACACTTCAGATTAAACTGTTTCACAGCCTTGGAAATATATCCGTTTTTTATAGAATCTTTTATCATGTTCACACTGACTTTAGATAAAATTCCTGAAATATTCTGTGTTTCATTCTTATATAACCATGCAAAAATTGCGTCTCTTGACCATATCAGATTTCGTGCTGTCTCACCGGAAATCTGCAATTCATCAACAGGTGTGAAATAATTCGTAACCAGCCATTTTGAAAACAGGATTTCATTAAGTAAACTCTCCATCTGTCCGACAGTTCCGTAATCCCTGTAGAGTTCTTCCTCTGTTTTTCTGTCGAATACATTTATATATTGAAAACGCTTTCGCAGATGATAACGGTAATCTACAATAACATCCTGATGCATGATCTGCACTTCTTTTCCTTTCTGCACATACAGATAATAGCCTGTGAAATCTTTCTGCATCTTTTCTTCTTTTGAAAAAGCACTGATTTCTCCTTTTTCCGGATCAATATAGATATTTACTTTTCCTGCAGACGCCTGATTGTACAGGTAATCAAAAAATTTCCTCTGCAAAACTGCATCTTCTGCAGTAATCATATATGGCAGCTCTGTCTTTCTTGTTTTATGTGCCATATATGGTTTCTTCTGGTTCATTCCCAGATTGTCGTTAGGAAGTCCCCATATTTTCCCATCTATTTCCTGATTATAATCATTCTTATTAAAGATTTTCGTAATCAGATATCTCTGTTCTTCCTGTATATATCGTTCTTCTGTATCTTCAAAGAAGATTTTCAGATAATTTTTTCCTGACAGGGAAATTCCCATATCTTCCAAACTAAAAATATGCTTCTTTACCCAATCCCGACACCATTCCAGTTTTTCTACATTAATTTCGTCAATCTGAGCAGCAATATAGTCATACATTTGTCTGTCTTTTGACTTGGCATATTTCTTTTCTGGATTTTTTAATACATCAAAATATCGGTCAATTGCCTCCTGATTTAATTTCCCGTTACCCAGACTTTCCTGCTTCACCCAAAATGAAAGGTAATTATTTGAATGAATAACTTTCTTTGGATCTACAGGTTTATCCATGCTTACTAACCTGCTGTGATAATCAAAAAAACACATTTTCCCATAATATCTCTGCGAAATCCCCTCCATTTGTTTTGCCTTCTTGTTAAATTTCAAATCCATCTGGCATGCGATAATTCCATCAGAATTCACACTGATATAACACCCATCTGCCGGAATATAGGAATCCAGAATCAAAGCATCTTCTGCCCTGCCTTTTTCTTTTACCTGTTGCATTTGTCTTTTGAATACTTCAAGACAATCCTTCAGCACATACTCACCCTCTTTACTTTTTATATAGCAGTTTATTATTACCATAAATCATATGGCTATCCCACAGGTCAGTTCCAACAAGCACTGATCAGAACCACCTGAAATTGCAAAACCCAGCTCCTCTGCTGTTTAATTCACAAAGTCCTACACCTAATATGAAATATGCAAGTTTCTGACTCTTCTCATCATCTGCAATCTGAAGACTTAATTTATCACCTAACAAACTAATACGTTTATACTTGCAACTAATTGGATGTCTGTTTAAAAATGTAATATTTGTATATAAGGGAAAATCTTCTTCGATCTGCTCTCCTGTAAATGAATTATACTTCTTCACTAAATTAGAAAACAATCTTTCTTCATATTCATCAAGACTCATATAACTTCTCCAGTATCCTTCGTCTGACTTCATAATAACCGGACTCAGCGTATATATTTCGCTTATCATTTTGTGCGGAATAATACGATTCTCAACAGTTAAGCCTTTCATTTTCTGTGTATAGTGATTTTTTAATACCTCTGAAAAGTATCTCGCAAGAATCGGTTCTACAGTTCGTACAGTTAAGGTATAAATCTGGTCTTTTTTATATGTCATGCCGCGTTCCAACGGCCACAGAGTCCCTACACTGTAGAATTTGTAACAATTTGTCTCATGAAAAGAAATTAAACTCTCATTCTGACACAGTGCTGAATCCACAAAATTTGCTACTGCATTCTGTAATTCCTTAAATGGAATATCCTGCAGCAGATAAAGCTTCACTCTCATTTCATATACATTTAGTTTTTGCTCCACAATACCCTCCCAATATTTTTCAACGTAAATATTTGTTTATTTAGTTATAAAGTAACACGTTTGCTTTGTTCTATCAAGCTGAATCTTTTTACTTTTCTAAAAATTTATTTGCAATATCTGTTAATTTATAATAAAATACTCGTAACTGTTCAGCACCTTTACAGTTACAAATCCAAATCTACTGAGACTTGTTTGCAACGATAGAATTTGGGAACTTCATTAAGAATAACATAGCTATGTATTGAAACACGTATATATTTGTTTCTATTTATCAAGTGTAACATGTGATGTATAACAAAAATCCCTGACAGAAATTTTAACTGATCATCAGTTTTTAATTTCTGTCAGGGATTTTTATTTATTATTATCCAATCGGCTCGAAGTCTACAGCTCCATGTTTACACAGTGGGCAGATATAATCTTCCGGAAGTTCATCGCCTTCGTAGATATATCCGCAGACTTTACATACAAATCCTTTCTTACCTTCTGTTTCAGGTTTCGGTTTTACATTTTTCTGATAATAGGTGTAGCTCATTGTCTCCTGGTCACTTACCACGCGGGCTTCTGTCACACTGCAGATGAACATTCCGTGAGTTCCCAGATCTACATACTGCTCTACTTTCAGGGACATAAATGCGTTGATATATTTGTCCAGGAATATCAGTCCGTTATCAGAACGATTCACCTTCTGTCCCGCAAATTTATCCACGCTTCTTCCACTCTGGAAACCAAACTGTTCAAATACAGAGAACGGAGCTTCTACAGAGAGACAGTTTACATTCATCACCCCTGTCTGCTTGATAACATGGTGAGAATAATTTGTCTTATTGATATTAACTGCAACGCGGAACGGAGAGTCTGTCAGCTGTGTCACTGTATTAACGATCAGTCCGTTATCCTTTTTACCGTCATTTGATGTCACTACATAGAGACCATAACCAATGCGGAATAATGCTGTCATGTCATTTTTATTTGCCAGTTCATCATTCTTTGCAATATATTCCTTACAAAGCTCGGAAGCCATCGCTTCCATCTGATCTCTGTTTTCCTGATTTACTGCGGACATGATCTTCACTGTGGTGTCCAGCCAGTTGATCTTCTTACATTCAGAAAGCATATTTTTCATTACTTTTGCTGCCAGAGGTGCCCAGGAACCGTTTTCAATAAGACCTACCGTACGGTTCTGAAAATTATGCTCTGCCAGACGGGTAATAAAGTCATTCATAAACGGATAGATTCCTGCATTATAAGTAGTTGTTGCCAGTACCAGCTTACTGTAGCGGAATGCATCGCTGAGTGCCTGAGACATATCATCTCTTGCCAGATCATAAACAACTACTTTCGGACATCCCTTGCTTTTTAATTTCTCCACAAACTGATTGACTGCTTCTTTGGTATGTCCGTATACAGAAGTATATGCAACTACGATTCCTTCTTCCTCCGGTGTGTAAGAGGACCAGGTATCATAGAGGCTGATATAATGTCCCAGATTTTCTGTAAGTACCGGACCATGTAACGGACAGATGATCTGAATATCCAGAGTAGCTGCTACTTTCAGAAGTCTCTGTACCTGTGCGCCATATTTACCAACAATACCGATAAAGTATCTTCTTGCTTCATCATCCCAGTTTTCTGCCACATCCAGAGCACCGAACTTACCAAATCCATCTGCTGAAAAAAGAACTTTATCTGTGCTGTCATAAGTCACCATAACCTCCGGCCAATGTACCATTGGCGCAAATACAAAAGTAAGATTGTGATTTCCCAGACTCAGTGTAGAACCATTCTCTACTTCCAGTTTCTGCCCTTCCAGATCCAGTCCGAAGAAATTCTTGATCATTACAAATGTCTTCGCATTGGCTACTACTGTAGTGCCGGGATATACTTCCAGAAAGTTCGCTACATTTGCTGCATGGTCAGGCTCCATATGCTGAACGATCAGATAGTCCGGCTTACGTCCGCCAAGTGCCTGTTCAAGATTATCCAGCCATTCATGTTTGAAATTGGCATCTACAGTATCCATAACTGCAACCTTGTCATCCAGAATCACATAGGAATTATATGCCATTCCGTTTGGCACTGCATACTGTCCCTCAAACAAATCTACCTGATGGTCATTCACTCCGACATATTTAATGGTATCTGTAATCTTCATATTTCTGCCCTCAATTCTTTCTTTATAGTATATCGTCTGTCCGTTACTATTCAGCAATCTGCTGTCACTCAACGTTAATAAGTTATAGTTGCTATGCATTCTTAATTTGTTTATGTTTTTATATTATACTATTTTAATCCAATTTTCAAGTCCTTTTGGTAATTTTTTTCATTTATTTATGAAATTTTGTTATTGTTCACACACCACTGTCCCGCGAGGTGTTTTGGCATGAATATGCCAAAATCCCGAGACATACAAGTCAAAATTCCATTGCCGCAGGCAATCTGGAATGAATTTTGGCTACGTTACTGTGAACGGAGTGAACAGTAACGAGATTTTTCATAGAGTCAGGTGGATATCCTCAATTGAAGCAGGGCTTACTTAATTGGGTTAATTTACAGTATTCTCTGAAATTATTACGAGTATACTCAAAAAACAGCAGAACAGATACAAATTATCCATCCTGCTGACGTTCCTTCCATAGCAATCTGCGTAAATAATATATTAATCCAGTTCAGTAGAATTTCACGCTCTGCTGAACCACATCACAATTCATTATTTTCCAAAATTGCAATACTCATAATGTAGTTATAATCTTATACAATGTCTCCACGCTGTACGGCAGTATTCTCTCATCCAATTGAAATTTCGGATGATGCAGAGGATGATTCTCTCCTGGTATTCCCGCAAGAAATACTGTGAAAAGTCCTCTGGTTTCTCTAAAATATCTGTATGCGTTGTCGCCGGAAAGAAACAACTCATCTTCTCTTTCCAGAACAAATTTATCTCCGAATACTTCTGCACCCACTACCTTTGCTGTCTCTGTAAGTTTCTCATCATTGGCAAATGCATATACCGGATCTTTTGGAAATTCCATACGGATCTGTGTGCCAGTCTGCTTTTCAATTTCCTGCAGATTTCTCTCCAGCTCGTGCTCAAGTGCCATGTAAGTTTCTTCATGAACTGCGCGTATATTTCCGTTTAATACCACATGGTCTGCAATAATATTCGTATATTCACCGCCATGGATCGTACCCGTACCCACAATATATTTTCCTGCATCCGGATGCTGTTTTCCAAAACTTTCATTCAGATCATGAATGGCACTTATCACTTGAGCAGCAGCATAAATTGCATCAATCCCCTTATCCGCTTCACACCAGTGACTGGATTTTCCATGAACATGAATCTGCATACTGTTGATCATGGAAGATGCCTGTCCCTGATGCACTGCCATTCCAAATGTCATGTCCGCTGCGTAATGAAACATCAGAAATGCATCTGCTTTCGGATTCTCTAATGCTCCGGCCTGAAGCATTCTTTTTGCACCTTCACCAATCTCCTCTGCAGGTTCAAAAAGGAACCGGAGTCTGACCGGAAAACTTTCCTGCATTCTTTGCTCTTCTGCCACAATTTTTGCAAGGATCAGTGCTGCTGCCAGGATCATATCGTGACCGCAGGCATGCATACATCCCTGATTTACTGATGCGTATGGTAGATTTGTCTGCTCCTGTATGGGCAATGCATCCATCTCCGCCCTGAGTACAACCAGTTTCTCTCTGTTTCTCAGAGATGGAAGTTCCGCGATCAATCCTGTAGGTTCTATCGGCACAATCTCATATCCCAGTTTCTCCAGATATTTCCGGATATATGCAGACGTCTCCACTTCCTGAAGTGCCAGCTCCGGATGTTGATGAAAGTAATGTCTCAATGTGATTAATTCTTCCGTATATTTTTCTATATTCATCTGTTTTCCAACCTTTGTTCTCAGGGATTACCATTTTCATCTTCCGACATACTCAAAACCGCATTCGGACGTTCCAGGCAGAACTTCTGTATCTCTTCCAGAAATCTCTGACCGTATTTCTTTAGCTTATTCTCGCCCACACCGGAAACCTCCAGCATTTCTTCTTCATTTGATGGACATTTGATGCACATATCTATCAGCGTCTTATCACTGAACACGATATATGGAGGCATGGCTTCCTCTTTTGCAATTTCCAGACGAAGTTTCCGCAGGGCTTCAAATAAATCGTAACCTGCTGCCGTAAGCGCATCTGTACTGCGTTTTCTGACAGATTTCTGGGGCTTTTTCTTTTTATCCGGTTCTTTTTCCTCGTAAGTACGCATGATCACGTGAGTATTTTCATCTCTTAGCGGAGAAATATCGCCCAGTTTCAGCACACTGTAACGTTCCTGTGTCTGATAGAGATATCCCATCTCAGTCATCTGGCTGATCAGTGCCCTGAGTTCTGCCTCACTGTGATCATTCAATGCTCCATAAGATTTATACTTATCTGCTCCAAGCTCCCTCAACCGGGCTCTCTTAGCCCCCAGCAGAGTACCAATCACAATTGTCAGTCCATACCTTCCTCTCGTCTCAGCTACACAGTTCACTACCCACTTCGCCTCTCTGGTCATATCTGTCTCATGGTATTCTCTGTGACAATTTCCACAATTATCACAGGGACCGAAGGTCTTTTCACCGAAATACTCCAGAATATAATTTCGCAGACATCCTGTTGTTTTACAATATCCTTCCATGATCTGAAGCCTTCGTATATCCCGCTGACGAATGAGAAATTCATCCTCTTCATCCACATCGGAAAAATCTTTGTTATCCAGAAGCATTCGATCGATCATAACATCCTGTGCAGAAAACAATAGAACACACTGGGAATTCTCTCCGTCACGCCCTGCACGTCCTGCCTCCTGATAATAATTCTCCATACTCTGCGGCATATTGTAATGGATCACATATCTCACATTGGATTTATCAATCCCCATTCCAAATGCATTTGTTGCAATAATAACAGGAGTTCTGTCATAAATGAAATCATCCTGATTCTTTTTTCTGGTTTCATTATTCAGTCCTGCATGATATCTGGTAACAGCAACTCCTTTTTGGAAAAGCAGTTCAAAAAGATTGTCCACATTTTTTCTTGTAGAGCAGTAAATAATCCCGCTCTCTGTTGGATGTCTGTCTATGTAATCCATCACAAAATCGTCTTTTCGCCGGATATTTTCCACGCTGTAATATAAATTCTTTCTATCAAACCCGGTGATTACTACTTTCGGATCTTCCAGATTTAAAGTACAGAGAATGTCGTTCTTTACTTCCTCTGTTGCAGTTGCGGTAAAAGCACTGACGATCGGACGACCGGGAAGATTTTTTACAAAGTCTACGATTTTGACATAGCTTGGTCTGAAATCCTGGCCCCACTGTGAAATACAATGTGCCTCATCCACTGTCACCATGGAAATCTCCACCTGTCTGGCAAATTCCAGAAACTCATAATTTTCCAGACGTTCCGGTGCAACATAAATAATTTTGTATCTTCCTCCTGCTGCCAGGTACAACGCCTTGCTAATCTGACTTTCCGACAGTGAAGAATTGATAAATGCGGCATGTATTCCCGCTTCATTCAAAGCCTTTACCTGATCCTGCATCAGTGAGATCAGAGGAGAAATTACAATCGTAATTCCTGACAGCATCAGTGCCGGTACCTGATAACAGATAGATTTTCCGGCTCCTGTCGGCATGATTGCAAGCACATCCCGGTGTTCCAGAATGGACTCCACAACACTCTCCTGCCCTTCTCTGAATGTATCATATCCAAAATAAGTCTTTAAGGTTTGTACTGCCTGTCTGTTCACCTGAAACCTCCCTCTGCATTTTAATCTATTTTAATCTCTTTTTCAGCTCCTGAATCAGTTCGGAATAGTCTCTGTGCTGCATCTTCGGAAATGCCTTGATGATACGCCCCTGACCGACAACGGTATGATTGGTAATAGAACTGGACAGTTCCTCAAACTGAGCCTGAAGCTCCGCTCTTTTTATACGAAGCATTTCGATAGATTTTTCTCGCTGTGCGGCAGTTGCATCACGCAGTTCTGCTGCTGCAAGAGTTGCCTGAACCTTTCCTTCTCCCACTTTCTGTGCTGTGCCAATCGTAGTCGTAGCCAGTGTATCACTCAGTTTATCACTTACAATTCTCAGATCTGAGCGAACCTTATCCAGTCTGGTAAGCTTTTTATTCAGTCCCTGGATCACTGCTACCGTCACAATAAAATCTGTCAGATACACAGCATACAAAGCTGCTATCACAATCCATTCCCAGGTTGCAGGTGTATGTAACGCATGTGCCTCTACATACTTCTGGAAAACTTTTACTACCATAACGATAGCCAGTCCCCAGATCAGAGAAAACTCCAGGCAAATGTAGCCATGAAAATTAAAGGGTTTATCTGAATAATCCCACCATCTTGCGTGGAAACACACATCCAGCAGCCAGCCTGCAACCAGCTCCACCGCAGTTGCCAGAACAATTCCAAACACAAAAATCATTCCATCACTCATCTGACGCCCGCTGCCCTGAATTGTATTGAGCAAAGCAAAAACAGAAAGCACCCCAAATCCATATACCGGGCAGACCGGTCCATTCAGGAAACCTCTGTTTATAACTTTTCCCAACGCTACTGCATGAAAAATAACTTCAACAACCCAGCCGCCAAAAGAATAAATAAGAAAATACAGACATATCTGAAAATACGTCATTCCACAAATCATTCGTTGCTCCTCCTTGCTTTCATCAAACCACTTTTCATATCCCATTATCACAGTTCAAACAGAAAACTTACCCCAGACTGTTTTGTAATGTACTGATCAGTTCCTCTATAACAATTGGTTTGGATAGAAATCCATCCATACCACATGCCAGTGCTTTCTTTCTGTCTTCGTCAAAAGCATTGGCAGTCATGGCAAGGATCGTAATTCCCGCCAGTGCCCGATCATCCAGTGAACGGATCTGCTCAGTAGCCTCATATCCGTTCATTACAGGCATCTGCACATCCATAAGCACCAGATCATAATCACCTGGTCTTGAATTCTTAACCTTCTCCACAGCCTCTGCTCCATCTTCCGCTGTATCAACCTGAAAACCATATTCACTAAGGAGTGCTACTGCAATTTCTCTGTTCAGTTCATTATCTTCCACAAGCAGTATTTGCCTGCCTCTGAAATCTGAATCTGCTGCCGGAAGAATATTATCCTCTGCCCCGGCCTGCTTCTGGCCGATAGCCGCCATCAGAGTCTCTCTGATATCTGACATAAACATAGGTTTGGCACAGAACGCAGTCACCCCTGCTGCCCTGGCTTCCACTTCAATATCTGACCAGTCATAAGCAGTCAGGATAATGATCGGTGTATCATCACCAAGACTTCGGATCTGACGGGTAACTTCAATGCCGTTCATATCCGGCAGACGCCAGTCAATGATATAAGCATGGAATGCATCACCCATTTCCATAGACTGTCGTGCGCGGAGAACAGCCTCCTTACCGGAAAGTGTCCATTCCGAACGCATTCCAACCTTTACAAGCATCTTAGTCACACTGTCACAGGTATTGAAATCATCGTCTACTACCAATGCCTTCAGGCCTTCCAGCTCTGCGATTTTCTCTATACGGTGATTCTCAGGCTGGATCCGCAATGGCAGGCGGATAATAAATTCAGTACCTTTTCCCTGTTCTGTCTGAACTTCAATGGTTCCACCCATCATATCCACGATGTTCTTGGTAATAGCCATGCCCAGTCCTGTACCCTGAGTCCTGCTTACAGTGGAAGTCCGCTCTCTCTCAAAAGGAGAAAAGATCTTCTGTACAAATTTCTGACTCATGCCGATTCCGTTATCCTTTACCCGGATTTCGTACAGTTCACAGCCTCTCTGTGTACCCGGATACTCTCTCAGCCGGACAGAAACGGTTCCGCCTGCAGGAGTAAACTTGATCGCATTGGACAAAAGATTCAGCAGTACCTGATTCAGCCTGGTCTTGTCACAATAAACATCCTCATTGGTAACATCCATGACATCCATGTAAAGCTCTAACTGTTTCGCATGGATTTGTCCGCTGATAATGGTTTTCAGATCATGAAGAACCTCTGACAGACTGACTTCCGTCTCTTCCAGATGGATTTTCCCGCTCTCAATACGGCTCATATCCAGGATATCATTGATCAGTGAGAGCAGATGATTACTGGAGGAAAGAATCTTACCCAGATAATCCCGAACCCTTTCTTTATCATCAATGTTGCTTACAGCCAGTGTAGTAAAACCAATGATCGCATTCATTGGTGTACGGATATCATGAGACATATTGGAAAGGAAGGTGCTCTTTGCCTTGTTTGCAGTCTCCGCAGCGCGGACCGCCTCAGAAAGGGCCTGATTCATTTTTCTATCAGAGGTACGATCTGACAGAACCAGGATATATTTCTTTTTTCCGTTTACCTCGCTGCCCATTGCAACGTTATGAAACCAGCGGTGTTCTCCTGTTTTCTGATGAACATATTCAAGATCCCATTCCTGCTGCTCATGAACCTGGATTTCTTCCAGATACTTCTTCTCCGGATCTTCAACGTCCCCGGGATGCAGTTTCCCAAGGACACAAATATCTTTACGAATCTGTTCTACTGTAATTCCCAGCAGTTTTTCCACATTGGGACTGACGTAATCTGCCTGATATGTTTTTGCATCCAGCATCAGGAAAACGTCATCTACATTCATTGACAGCTTTTGAAACAATTCGTCCCTGTACAGGATCTCCGTATCCTTTCTCTTCAGGTTTACCCTGTTTTTCCGGAGAATAATTCCAATAAAAAGACCGGCAATACACACCGCTACTGCACTTACAAGCAGCACAGTGCTACGCTGCAGAACATTCATACTTGCATTGACGATATCAGCCTGGACAAGTCCCAGAAAGATCCAGTCCTGAGGTTTGGATTTCTCATAGACCAGATAGTAATCCTCTCCATCCAGATTTATCAGCATTGCATCTGTATGTCCTTCCTTAAACTCTTCTGAAAGCTTAAGGATCTCTTTTTCAGACAGAGTAGAATGTTCTCTCAGAATCCCAAAGAAATTATACACCTCTCCCCATGCCTCAGAAGAATGATCCACAACAACACGGCCATCCGGATGAACCACATAACTCTGGGCATTTCCATTGAAAGCAGAAATATTCAGCACATTTACGATATCAGAGTTTTCATAGGCAATGGCAATGGCATCATATTCAAAGCCCTGATAACTTCCATGAGGCCTGGGAGTGGCAAAAACAAGGAGCTGGGATTTTCCGGGAACTGTTGCATTGGTTATCACATCATTTCCCTGCCGGATCTCATCTTCAATATTTTCCTGTAATCCCAGATACCCGGTTTCACCTGTTGCCATCTTATAGTTCCCGTCCGCTGACAGGAAATAAAAATCTAAAAAGCCTGCATCTTCCTGTGCTTTCTCTATATACTCACGAATTTCACTTTCATCGGAAGTGTTCTGCAAATATTCCCCCCATATATGGAGATAAATCAGATTCTTATTTGTCAGCTCACTTAGCATATTATCAGACTGATGAAAAATTTCTGTCAGGTGAGAAACACTTTCCTCATAAACAGTCTTCGATACAAACCCCAAATATTGGAAAACAGTCAAAAGGATTCCAACAAATAGGGCAATAAGAACTGCTGCATTCCATCGTTTTCTCACAACCCGTTTCTTTCTGTTTGTATTATGATTCTTAACATCCATTCTTCTCACCTCAGAGTAATGTAGTCTTCAGGCTCTGCAAGAATGGCATTACCATCTGAAACATATGTTGTCCAGGTATCTTCCACAGAGGTATCCCCTCCATCAAATACAATATTTTCCTCTGCCGGATAAGCTTCCATATATTGTGGTGCTGCAAGGCAGGTCACAGTAAAAGTATCCTTGTCCTGAATCTGTTTTCCATTCTTTGTAACTTTACTCAATGTATAACCATTATCCGTTTCCTTGATTTCTACAGAAATACCGCTGAACACAGGCAGAGAGCCGCGGTTAAAGGGGATAAAGCCTCCCTGGTAGCCTTCTACGAAGTTTCTGACCGTTTCCTTCAGTTCTGCCCCGCTCATCTCACTGCTGTAAGCGGAAAGCTCGTTTGGCATAATCATGTTGCCTGCCATTTTTTCTGTATAATCGGCCTTCAGTACATTTCCTGTAAAGCTGTTTCCTGTTGCAATCAGCACATCCGTCCCATAAATACCGCGCAAAGTGTTTGCCATAACAGAATAGGCTTCATTGCCTCCGCTGGTATGGAAACGATTGGAATAAGTTTTCTTTGAATCCAGCACAATATCCTCAGAAGTGGATTTTTCTTCAAGAAGCTGGGAATTAAATGACTGATAAGCCTGCTCTGCATTATATTCTCCTGAGATCATCTTAGACACCACATCCCTGGAAATGGAAAAAAAGTCATTTGACGCAATACGGATATACATATGGTTTTCTTCGATCACAGGTTTCACATCCTTCAGATATTCCGTAAGCCGGAAATCCACATCCTGGCTATAGCTTAACAGATCCTGCCCATCATAAATGATCCGGTTCTGCGCATCCTCTGAAAGCATTGTGTTCAGTACCTTCATTGCTTTCTGCCGACGTGTTTCATCCTTTGTCAGGTCACGGTTTAAAGCTATCTGGAAATATGGTGTAGTCATCAGCCACTTTTCGCCGTTCTGCTGAAAGAATGGCAGGAATGTTGTGTTAATGCCCTGATCCTGGAACATTTTTACACCGGCAGAACTGCCGAAATACATGGCAAGCTTACCACTTTTGTACATCTCAACCACATCATCATAATTCATATCCAGATCATCCTGGCTCAGCCCTGTATCCTGAATAAACTGCTCCATACGTTCAAAAGCCTCCGGCCAGACGGTACTGTCCAGACCTTCTCTCTTTGTATTGTCCGGGTCACTGTAGATGGTACGCCACTTACGTCCATCCCCAGAAGACAGCTCTGATGCAGACAGACCCTGCAGTGTTTCCATACAGGTATAATCATAGTAATAGTCTGCAGTAAACCCACGGATACCCACCTCATCAAATGCCTGGCAGGCAGAAACGAAGCTTTCATAATCCGTTGGAAGAGGAATATCATACTTTTCAAAAAGATCTTTGTTCACTACAAAGCCATGGGCATCTGCACACACAGGAAGCCAGTTTACGCTGCCATCCTGATTTCTGAAACTGTTAAGGTATGTATCATAGACAGCACCTGCAGCATTGGTTGTGGAAAGATCCATCAGACTGTCTTTCAGAGGACTTGCATCATGGAGGGAAAACCGGCAGCAGGTTATAATATCCGGCAATCCACCGTTTTCGTTCAGAAAACGATAGAAATCCAGATCATTATTGCCTACTACAAATTCAATGTTGATATCCGAAAGCTGTTCCTGGATGTATGATGCGTATTTTTCATACAGATTTGTAGTCCATAGATACACTGTGATAGTTTCCGCGTCTTCTTTTTCCGTACTTTTCCTGCCGCAGCCAGACAGAAGTGACATGACTGTCACCATCACCAAAAGTACAGAAACTAACTTGTTCCATTTTTTCTTTTTCATTATAACTTCTCCCTCTGATCGCGTTTTACTAACTCATTGATCACTTTTACTAATAATTTCCCATCAACAGGCTTGGCAATATGTTCATCCATTCCTGCTTCCTTTGCTCTCATTTTGTCCTCAGTGAACGCGTTTGCTGTCATGGCAATGATCGGTATCACTTTTGCATCCTCTCTGTCCAGAGAGCGGATCATCTTTGCTGCTTCATATCCATTCATGACAGGCATCATAATATCCATAAGAATAACATCAAATTCTCCAGGTCTGTTTTTTCTGAATATGTCAACAGCCTTCTGTCCATTCCATGCTTTTGTCACCACAGCGCCTTCATTCTGAAGCACAAATTCTGCAATCTCCATATTCAGCTCATTATCCTCTGTCAGAAGAACATGGAGCCCCTGGATAGAAGTTTCTGTTTTTTCTTCCGTTTCATTCCTGTCCTTCATATCTGCATCAATCTGGAATGGAATCCGGATCACAAATGTAGTCCCTGTGCCTTCTTTACTTTCAAAGGAAATGGTTCCGCCCATTTTCTCCACCAGTTTTTTTGTAATTGGCATTCCCAGTCCTGTTCCGGCGAATTTTGTGCGGCTTCCTGCATGTTCCTGTGCAAATGGTTCAAAAATGCGTTTCTGGAATGCCTCTGTCATTCCAATTCCGGTGTCTCTGCAGACAAATTCCAATGTGGGCATTGCTGTCTGTTTCGATGGGATTTCCCGACAGCTGATATAGACATATCCGTTTTCTTTGTTATATTTCACCGCATTGGACAAAATATTCATCAGAATCCGTTTCACATGCACCGGACTTCCAATAAGATTCCAGTGTGTAACTTCTTTCTCTTCCCAAATGATCCGGATGTTCTGCTCCGCAGCCATATGTTCGATCACACCCAGTATTTCCTCAAAAATACTGTTCAGATTAAATGGGATGTCTTCCAGAACCACTTCATCTGACTCCAGCTTGCTCATGTCCAGAACCTCGTTTATCAGTTCCAGCAGCAGATGGGATGTCTTTTTGATCTTTGCCCTGCATTCCGTCTGTTTCTCCATATTGTCTGCATAATGGTCTGCCACATTGATCATGCCGCAGATTCCATTGATCGGTGTCCGGATATCATGGCTCATTCTCTGCAGAAACTCAGTTTTTGCCTCATTGGCTGCTTCTGCTTTTTTTGCTGCTCTTAGAAGTTCTGCTTTATATGTTTCATCTTTTTCCTTTTCCTGTTTCCGATGTGCCAGATCCGCTCTGTAACCCCAGAAGCAGAATATACCGAATATGAGTAAATAAAGAAAAACGACAGCTGTTACACTTAGTGGCAGGTTACGGAATACTTCCGTATCCGGAAGATAGGTATAAATATAATAATCCCGCTGCTTCAGCATGATTCCGTAACCTCCGGTTCCTTCATTTTTTAAATGAAAAATATGCTGACTGTCTGTATGCTCTTTCATTGCCTGGACAACCTGGTTGCCGGCAGTATCCTGTCCCAGCAGGCTTTCATCGTTGCTGGCAACGATGGTTCCCTTGTCTGCAACAATAATCGTTCCATCCTTCTGAGTGCTATAGCCATTTAAAAGGTTCTGTATTGTCAGGGTATAATTTCTGACAAATTCCGAAGATGTATAATAATAAATTGCAACCATACCTGGTGCATCTTTTCTGGCACAGGCTGCAATGTCGATACGTGATCCGTCTTCTCGGTCAATCCGTTCCGAATAAGATCTTTCTTCATATCCGGTAAAATCCATGATAATGTCTTTTTGCAGATAATCTGTGATCTCATTGGTCAGAGCCTCATCCATGCTGTATTTGCAGACTGTCTTTCCCTCTGTATCCAGCACAAGGATACCATCCACCCAGAGGGTCTGCAGATTTTCTTTTAGAAACTCCTGGCTTAGCCGGCCGCCGTTTTCTGTTTCCATGTCGATATTCGTACTCATCTGTCTGGCACTTTCAATGGCGCGGAGGAGACTTTTAGATTCCGAAGCTTCATTATAATGGGTGTAGGTGGAACACTGCACTTTGACATAGTTTACAGTTTTCACCATCCTGTTCTCTGCTTCCTTTTTCTCTGCCTGAAAAAAGTAATACAGGGAAGCTGCAGTCACACAGATTCCAAGCAGAATGCCGAATATCCAGAATCGTTTTACTTTTATTCTTCTCCTAATATCCAAGATCATCCACCTCCAGATACTTCTGGGGATCATCCAGATATTTTTTAATGATTTTCAGGGATGTGCCATCCTGACGCATTTCTTCCAGCGTCTGATCCATCTGCTCACAGATTCCTCTGTCATCCTCTTTTGCAAAAGCAACACCTATCCCGACCACCATCAGCGGATCTTCCAGGATACGGAAGCTTGCATCATAATCCTTCATGTACTGGACAATGGATTCCTCATGTGCAGCAACTGCATCTACATATCCTTTTCCCAGAAAGGTATAGATCAGTTCCCTGTGCCCAAGACTGATCAGATTGCCCAGTTTGGGGATCCTTTCATCCGTCCGGTTCAGAAAGATGCCTTCCGGTTTGGTTGTGGACTGGACGGCAAGGTTCTTTCCCTCCAGGTCACTTAGTTTATAGATATCACTGCTCTCATTTACAGCAACTACCTGGCGGCTTGCTATGTAGGGTCCTGCCCAGCGGTAATCGTCAAGGCGTCCTTCCATGGAAAAACAGCCCATAATACAGTCGATCTCTCCGCTTTCTACCAGTTCTTTTTTCTTCTCCCAGTTGATCTGGACAACATCCACCTGATACCCCATTCTTCTGAAAGCTTCTGTAGCCAATTCCACATCAATTCCTGTGGGGATTCCATCTTCATTCAGATAATTGTATGGCGGATAACTGTCACTGCCCAGGGTGATAACGGGCTTTTCTCTTTCTTTTTTGGTGATATTTGTGTTTTTGCACCCTGCCAGGGCAGTTGCTAAAATTCCCACAAGCAGAATGCCTGCAATCACTCTTTTTCCTTTCATCTTTTCTCCATTCCTGCTGTTCTTCTCTATTTTCCATCAAAATTTAACCGAATCAGGTAAGTCCCCTGCGGAGGTTGCAAATATCCGCTTGAAGACAAAAAAAAGTTCCTTGTAAAAAATTTTACAGGAACTTTTTCCATAATGCCCATTTAACATTTACCTTTTTTATTACTGAGGCATGATGCAACCGGCTGGCATGGCCAGATTTCAATCTGACTTTAGCTCCTTCTGGCTTTGCGCCCCGGCTTTTCAACCGGTTTGCCAATAAATGCCATAAAAAATTATTTTTTATTATAGCACTCATACTATATCATGTCTATAAGAAAATATGTTACTGTTCACAGCAACACGCTTCGCGGGATATTGCCAGTGAACAGTAACGAAAATATACCTCTTAACATACGAATCCAGCTTTCCATCAAAACTTAAGAGAAATTTACCGGAATGAAACTCCTTCATCAACCGGCCATGATTTTCTAAGTGCCCCATAGGAGATCAGAAAATTCGCAAGCCATCCGGCCGGTACAGCAAGCCAGACAAATGCAATTCCATAACGCGGTGCAAAAATCAAGGCAACTGACAGCCGAATGGCAAGATTTACCATATTGGCAATGAGAAACGGCCGCATAATTCCAAGTCCACGAAGAACTCCATCTGTTGCCATCTTAATACCCATAAAAATAAAGAAATATCCCAGCCATTTCATATAATCCCCGGACACCTGATATGCCAGAGCGGTTCCATCTTTTCCAAGGAATAAGGAAGAAATTGGGGTGTGCAGTGTTTCAATGACTATGAAAGCAAGGACTGCGAAACACAGGTCCAACACCAGTGCAGCATGGTATCCTTTTTTGATACGTTCAATTTTCTTTGCTCCAAGATTCTGGGAAACATAGGGCGAAACCGCATTTCCAATGGATACAAATATCAGTGAAAAAACATTCTCTACTCTCATGGTTGCCGCATAACCTGCCAGCGCTTGTGTACCGAAGGGATTTACAACCGCCTGTACGATCATCATACCAATTGACACTGTGGATTGCTGAAGAACCGATGGTACTGCAATACGAAGCATGGAATGTAACTCCTGCCTGTCAAACCAGTTAAAGCGGCTTTTATATCGACGCATCCGGTTAAAGAAAATCAAAAGCGAAAACACTGCGGAAATCCCCTGCGCAATGAGAGTTGCAAGGGCGGCACCGAACACACCCAGCCCTAAACCTGCCACCATCCAAAGATCCATAACAATATTCAAAACAGAAGAAAATATCAAAAGGCCCAACGGAATCTTCGATTCACCGATGGAATTGAACATCGTTGAAAGGATATTGTACATAAACAGAAAGGGAAATCCCACAAAATAAACACGCAGATACAGTACCGCTTCATCCAGTATGTCAGCAGGTGTTTGTAATAAACTCATCATAAAATGAGAAAAAACAAAGCCAAAAACCCCCAGAAGTATACTCAGAATCAGAAAACTGATCAACGATGTTGACACAATTGTTTTCATTTTGCTATAATTCTGAGCTCCAAAATAGCGGCTCACAAGTACGCCTGCTCCTACACCAGCTCCCAAAGCCACACAGATGAAAACATTGGTCAAAGCGGCACAGGCTCCAACTGCCGCAAGTGCAGAGGATCCCACAAACTGACCGACGATAATGGAATCAGCCATATTATATACTTGTTGAAAGAAGCTGCCCAGAATCATAGGCATTGCAAAAACAGTCAGTGCTTTAAGAGGGGCATCTGTGATTAAATATTCATCTTTTGACATTCTCATTTTCCTCCATCAATTCCTGCTTTTTATCCGAAATCACGATTGTATTTTCAAAATGTAAGTTTAAGATTTCGTTACGCAACAATTATATGTAATTACAGCAAATAAGTCAAGCTGCTGTTTACTTTTAGTAATATAAATGATATGATATTTGATATTGAAAAAAACTGCTATCAGATGGATATTATTTTATATTATTTTACAGGAGGGAACTTATGTACCTGGACGGTTTAGATGAGCTGGATCAGAAGATTATCCGGCTGCTTATAGAAAACGCACGTATCTCTTACTCTGATATCGGTGAAGAAACCGGTATTTCCAGAGTGGCAGTAAAAGCCCGTATCCAGGCTTTGGAGAAAAGAGGCGTAATCGAAGAATATACAACAATTATTAATCCGCAAAAAATCAGTGGGGCTGTATCATGCTATTTTGAAATTGAAACAAAACCGGAGTACCTGGCGCAGGTGACAGATATATTGTACAAAAATAATACAATCACACAGATTTACCGTGTCACAGGAAGAGACAGGCTTCATGTACATGCCGTTGCTTCATCAGGTGATGAAATGGAATACTTCCTGCACAATGTCATTGATACACTGCCTGGCATTATCAGCTGCAGTTGCAATATGATCTTATCACGCATTAAAGATATTAAAGGATTACGGCTATAAAAGTCAAAAGCTGCAACCAACCTTGATCCATACAGTCATGTCACCCTGCCAAAGTGAATTAAATATAACGCTCTTAGCCACTTTTTGACTTCAACAGTTTGCTCTTCCTGAAACGCCTCGCAGCTTTTCAAAATAACAATAAAATGCCCATTTTTCGTACACGGGAACATATCCTAAAACGCCACTATACTATTGAAGAGTTGTCAAAGCAGTACCTGATGAACACCACTACTTTGAAATCCGTTTTCAAAGCAGTCTATGGAATGCCCATCGCTTCTTACATGAAAGAATACCGTATGAAATTGGCATCGAATATGCTGTTGCAGGAAGATAAATCTATTTCGGAAATTGCCGCCGCTGTGGGATATAAAAGCCAAAGTAAATTTACATCGGCTTTCCGAGATATATTTCAGATATTACCTACTGCATATCAGAAACTGTATCGTAATCAATAATTTTAATACAAAACTGCACCCACAATATCCCTGAGTGCAGTTTTGTATCAATCAATATTCTAATGTTTCTCCATCAAGTGGAATATCAAGAACAAGCATCCTATACAAATGCACTTTCCTCTTTTGCTTTCCGCAAATCTTTTAACACTGTTCCTATATCTCCCAAAATAGCAATTCCCTTATCTTCAATGAATTCCGGCAAAAACTGATATTCTGAATTTACGGAAATATAATATGCATCTTTCAAACTGTTTGTCAGTTCCCAAAACGGTTCCTGCATAAACATCGGTGTCATGCGCCCTACTCCAAGTTCTATCAAGAGAATTTTTCTATCTTTGTTCTTTTGAATGTATTTTGAGATTTTCTCATATTCTTCTTCGTATTTTTTCCCTTGCAGAAAATTCCCATATCCTCTTACCCACGGAAACATTTCCGCACCACAATGAGGGCAGCGAGGAATCAGTTCATCCGGCACCATTGTCCCCTCTCCCATAGCCGCAATCATATCTGCCACAGGTTGTACGGCATCCCATGTTTCATCCTGACAGCACTGGGAACACTGGAAGAAACGATGATCTCCCTGAATCTCACTGACCTTTTCTTCCGGATAAATCTTTACAAACTGTGTATCCTGATTAGTCGTTAAGATATGAAAGTCCTTTCCCTGCAAGATTCTATCCAAATCCAGATATGGATCTCTGATAGGGGCATTTTGTGTAGCATTTAAAAAGGTTGCCACATATCCCCAGTGTTCATTTCTTGTAGAAAACCGATGCATCATGCCGCTAAAAGCACCTTTGAATCCATACTTATCTGCAAATTTTCCAAAATGCTCACGAAAAGAAGGGGTATCACTATAATAAAAGTCACCACCTCCAGCCGCTGATAAACCGGATGCTCCGCCTACTACGATACACTCTGCCTCCTGCACTCTGCGAACAAATTCCTGAATCTGTTCCTCATAAGGAAGTGGTTTTTGTTTGCTCAACACTACAGCAGTACCGCCGGATGCATAGGTACTATAGTGTCTGGAATAGTTCATTTGTGTTTTCATTACCAAATTTTCATAACAGCTCATTTTTTTCATTCTCCTATCTCACAACTGTAATATCTTTAACCACCTTACTTAGTCTATCCTTCCCTTTCTGATTTCCTTTAACGCTACCGTAAGATTACCATCCACACCGATGGATTTTTCTTTGATTTCTTCTGGAATGTAAATTTCGCCCTTGTTAAATGTGATATATCTTGCCTGTGGTTCTACTGCTGCTAGCTGCATCAAAGGAGCTTTAATCATCTGATTTCTCCAACCAATACCAAATTCCAGAATTACCAGCTTCTTTCCATGTAAATTCTGAATAAATTCTTGATAGCGGGCAGCCTTTTCTTTCCAATTTTTCGTTTCTGTAAACGAGGACATCTCACCCCAATTTACTTCCATATCTCCACCGCATTTTGGACATTTCGGCAGTAACTCTTTGGGTACTCTTCCGTTTACTTCCTCTTCTGTCATGGCGAGAACTGCTTTTTGATTAGGATAGACCTCGTCATGACATCTGTTCTTACACCGCATCTGGGTTAATTTCCCTTCCATTTCAAAAACACGGTCTGCCTCAAAACCTGCCGGCACAAAATGATCCTCCGCATTGGAAGTTACTACGAAATATTCTTTATCCTTTACCAGTGCATAGATGTTTTTCATAATCTCACTCGGCTCATCCTGCATAGCTTTTGCCTTAACAAGTCTGCTTACAAACGCCCACTTTTCTTCTACCTTCATTGGCACTGAAAATCCATGTAAAACACAACGCAGTCCGTATTTTTCTCTGAAATCTCCCATATTTTCCTGAAACCATGCGTCATCTGCAAAAATATTATATCCCTCTGCGATAGACAAACCATTACTGGCTCCAATCAAAATACCATCTGCTTCTTTGATGATTTGGCTTATCTCTTGATATACATTCATCTTCACCACATTTCCTTTCCCGCCAGAAAACTGACTTGTTCCTCCTTTTGCATACACCACTTTATCTCCTTTTTTATATCAGATTCCACACTTTTTATTTTGCTTGACTTTTATTTTTTTACTTGTTAAAATTAAATTTACATCAAGCATTAAAATCATATTATCATGTAAATTTAAAAATTGCAAGAAGAAAATTCGAGGTGACAAATGAAATATTCCACAAAGCTTAGTGACACCATTCATATTCTTATATTTATTGCTCTTGGAGATGACGAACAACTCTCCAGCACAAAAATCGCAGAAAGTATCAAGACAAACCCGGCTTATGTCAGACAGCTTATGGCAACCCTGAAAAATGCAGGCATTGTTGTCAACACACAAGGTCATGCGAATGCCGCTCTTGCAAAATCGGCAGATAAAATCAATATGTATGACATCTACCGAGCCGTAGAGGGCGATAAGCCGCTGCTTCACCTGGACACAGATACCAATCCGGATTGTGGAATCGGTATCAACATTCAATTCGCTATTGGGGACTTCTATCATGAAATTCAAAATATGGTAGATGAAAAAATGAAATCCATTACATTGCAGGATATTATTGATCGGTATTATTTTAAAATCAGGAAAGTTAAAAGCCTTTAACTAATCAAGAATAGCAAGCACTGCCTGTGTCATGACACAGGCGAAATCCCCCACACTTTCCTATCGTCTGTGTGGTTAAATTTCCATACATGGATAACTATAACTACCACAAAGGTATGAATGTAATCATTCAGGAATTAAAGGTTCTGTTAAAGACAAAAAGCATTGGCACTGACTCTGACCAGGCATTATTGCTAGATTTTCAGGAAACCCTTGCAACCATTTATCTGATGACTGCCAATCTTCCGCAAGCCAAAACATATTTTAAAAGAGCTTTCAAAATATATGAAAAGATCTGGGCTGATGAACCGGAAATGATTGAGGCAAAATATCAGGAAATCCAAGAGTTATATCCACAGGTTGGTTTCTTTCTTGGACAACAGATATCAAGTTTTTTAACAAAACAGGCATAATTTGGGGGAGAAAGTATTTATTTCAGTTTTTCATATATATCTTATATGATGACAATGTGTTGACATTAGGCACATATTTGAATATACTATACTTGAATGGAGGTGTTCTGTATGGCAACAACTAATTTAAATATTCGTATAGACAAGGCAATCAAGGACCAGGCAGAGGAAATCTTCAATGAGCTTGGTCTGAATATGACAACTGCTGTAAATATGTTCCTGAGAACCGCTATCCGTGAGCATGGTATTCCTTTTGAATTAAAACTGGAAGTACCGAATGATACGACAGCCGCTGCCATTGAGGAAGGCAGAAAAATGATGAAGAATCCTTCTGCTCCGCGTTATTCCAGTATGGATGCGCTTAAGGCAGCTCTCGACGTATGAAATACGACATTCAGTTTACCAATCAGTTTAAAAAGGATTTGAAGCTTGCCAAAAGCAAAATAAAAATCTTGATAAGCTGTTTGATGTAATCGGTATTCTGGCGAATGGCGGTACGCTGGATGCAAAATACAGGGATCATGACCTTACAGGAAACTACAAAGGCACGCGTGAGTGTCACATCGAACCGGACTGGCTGCTTATTTATGAGATTTGTGGAGATGTTCTTGTTTTGATGCTTTATCGCCTTGGTTCACATTCTGAGCTGTTTAAGAAATAAGTACAAATCGGGAATTTGGAAAGGGATGCACTGCCATGCTGAGAAAGTTGAATTGTTTTTTAAACATCGTTATTGGTTCATCAATAGGAGTTTTCATTGGATTCGGAATTTATAAGTTCTGGCACTTTAAAACCTACCCAAATTTATATGCCATACAGTCTGCACCGTGGTACACAGAGCTGCTGTTGGATGGTGCCTTGGTGGCTGTTGTGGTGGTCGTATGTATTATCCTAAAGCTGATTATTCGGAAAAAGTCAAAGCCATAACTTCCAATTGAACAAAATCGCTGCGCGATGGCCTGCCAAGGCTATGGCGCAGTTTTTCTTTACACTTTAATAAAAAAACAGTGGAAACCAAGTCCTACAAGTAGTATTGTTAAGTCACCACAACCAACAATCAAACAGGATCGACATCCCCACTGCCTATGAAAAGAATACCATTGAGCTGCCTTTCTGGCAAGCAGTTTTATTATGCTATGATGAGATTGCCGACGAGATCTTCAAACTCCGGGAACAGCGAGAAAAATGTACGGTTGACACTGCCGCCAGAGACGCACAGATTGCCCGCATCAACGAGCTGCAGGATTTTATCAAGCAGCAACCCGCACACCTGGAAGCCTTCGACGAGGCCTTGGTAAAGCGCTGGCTTGAGCGAATCATCGTCTGGGAGAACCACTTCACCGTGGAGCTAAAATCCGGACTGAAAATTGATATTGAAAGATAATCCCACAGACGCACGAAACCCTCTCGACCATGATGGCCGGGAGGGTATTTTCTATTCTGCAAACCGGAATTATCACTCCAAAATAAATGGAAGCATAATTATAATAATTCCAAATAGGGCAAATAAAGCACCACCGATTTTTGTGGCTTTCAAATAGAACTCAGATGGTTCATCTGCACGATAAG
Source organism: Blautia sp. MSK18_10 (assembly GCF_020553185.1). Classification (NCBI taxonomy): domain Bacteria; kingdom Bacillati; phylum Bacillota; class Clostridia; order Lachnospirales; family Lachnospiraceae; genus Blautia; species Blautia sp. MSK18_10. Next base: position 55,185 of record NZ_JAJCGT010000013.1, read on the forward strand.
ATTTCCATTCTTCTGTTAATTTCCATATTAAGCCCGGCTTTAAGAAGATAAACATACCTAACGCAAAGATTATGATTCCGCCCCCAATAGACCATCACATATTTGCCATCTCCTTTATCAAATATAAATTTACCGAATAACCTTTTCAAACCGAAACATTCCGTCCGGAAACTGCTCGTCCTGCTTTTCAGCATTCATTTCCGGATCATTGGGGTCTTGGTGATATTTGTCAAAGAACTCTACGATGCGAAAACCACATCTGTTCACATAAAAATGGATATTCCGCTGCTCGAAATAGGGCGTTACGGTTTCCCAAACTTTCACTTCTGGATGTAACTTCTCAACTTCGCACCATGCAGCATACCCGATGCCTTTGCTATGAACTGATGGCGCAACGAAAAGAAGATCAAGGTCGCCTTTTTCACCCTCGACTTTAATCACAACACCGCCTACTTTTTTGCCATCAAGTACAATGCGGTAAGCTTCACCATCGTCAATGGACTGCTCAATCATTTCTCGTGATATAATCTGTCCATCTTTCTCGGACGTCCTTGTTTTCCAGTATTTTCAGGAGGTAATAAAGGTTCAATGCGAAACCATTCTTCATCAGTCAACTCATATCGTCTCAACATAGTGAACACCCCTTTTTCTTTATTTTATCATGAAAAAGGGAAATAAAACATGCGTTTTGTGCAATTTTTATTTTTCAGACACGCTCTAGCAAGGGATTTTTCCCTTGAACCCATCATTTATGATATATGGTGGCTCTTTTCGCCCCCAAATAGTGAAAGTGGGGGCACTTTCTGCCCCCACTCAGGAAATGTTGCTAAAATACTGTTTAGATTTATCATACATACAAAATGGAAGTTATCTATTTCTCCTCTTCGTTAAGACCTAGTTCATTACATACTACTTGCTATCCCTGATACCTTATTCTTTCTACCAGCGTTTCCTTTTTCAGATTACTGCTTAAAACGCAGGAAAGTACAATCTGCAACAGACCGACCAAAAAAATCATAATAAAAATTGGTACGATTGGAACATGATAGATATTCATTCCAAATATTCCATTATGTTTTGCATAGGAAAAAAGTGCATAGCCGAGCGGCAGACCAATGATCAAAGCTACGCATATGGTACCAACCGTAAAAATCAGTCCCTGTAACTGCAGGCATAAATTTAATTGTTTATTTGTCATACCCACAGCCTGTAATATACCATATTCCTGCTTTTTTGTCGTAATATTCATGATCATGGTATTCGCCATATTCATAAACCCGATAAGTCCTACAATAGCCATAAACAGATAACAGCCAAGCTTCATCATGCTGCTTGCAAATTCGGCAGATTGTAACTGCGCATGATAAGTATCCATTTTTATATGCGAAGTATTAGAAATCAAAGTATTCAGACTTTGTTCTACAGATGCCACATCTTTTTTATCACAGTCCACCCACAGATAGCCATAGGCTGTTCCTCTCGGATTCATGGAACGGTATACACCTTCCGGAATGACAAGATAAGTGTCCGCACTTACAAAAGATCCTGCAATCTTTCCCTGATAGGTATAGGTTCCACTTCCATTCTCAAAGTCAAATGCAATGGATTCACCCGGAGCATATCCATCTCGTTCCATCCACGTTGACCAGCCAAAGAAAATATCACCATTCTTTACCGCCTGATCATAGTCCATAGAGCCAATATCCCCTTCTTGGCGCATAAAATCAAAATCCTTTTTACTCACAATATCAGCCGGAAATCTTGTTCCGTTCAGATTTACAGAAACAATCTCTCTCGTCATGACATCTGTTACTCCCGGAATGCTTTTGATTTCTTCAATCAGCGAATCATTCAATGGATCATCCGTCAGAATCGTATCCAGATTATTCTCCGGATATCTTTCATCATACTCAGCAGAATAGTCAAGCTGCAGTTCAAATTGTCCATGATTAACGGAAAGACGTGCTTCATGCTCCGTGTCAATATTTCCCACATAATTAGAGATAATCACAAACAATACGCAAGAAAAACCCATTGTGAGGATAGTACCAATAGTTCTTTTGGGATTACCCGTTATATTTGCCATTGCCATAGAAAACACGGTGACATTTTTTCTGCCATTTCGTTTTCCTTTTTTTTGTGTTTCTGCATTTTCTAAATACCGTGTTGCTTCGATAGGTGAAATCCGTGAAACAATTTTCATTGGTTTACGTAGTGCCAAAGCAACGGTAAGAAATGATACGAAAATACAGAGAAGCATAACAGGCAGGGAAAACAGAGGCACCTGCTGATTTTGAACTCCCATAGAGCCAGTTCCGGTTGATACAAGGTTCCCCTGTTCTACCAGCCAGTTAAAACCGCATTTTGCAATCAGAAAACCAAGAAGCAATCCAACTGGTATTGAAGAAATTGTCAAAAACATACCCTCTCTGAAGATCAGTTGTTTCATCTGCTTTTTTGTCGCTCCCAGAGCCTTGATTTTTCCATACTCCTGTATCTTGTTGGCAATACCGACTTGAAAAATATTATAAATGACCACAACAGAGAAAAGTACAATTGCAAGAATCAAAACCCCGCATACCGCAATCATTTCATAACTCGGCTGCAAGACCCATTGCAAATAGAGATCATTGACTATAACGTTTTTTTCTTCGATCCCACAAGCTGCTGCAATCTGCTTTATAACCGAATCAATATTATTCATAGATACATTTGCAGAATCATTTAAAGTAAAATAAATATTATACTGTCTGTCATTCTCTGCGACGTGCTCATCATAAAACTCCTGTGACCCGAAAGCAACATAAGATGCCTCGATGGTATACTCATCCCGATCATATAGGATTCCGCTGACAACAAATTCTTCCGGCTTATATTCTGACTGCATCCCTGCGCGGTAATCCAGTGTAACTGTATCTCCGATCTTTACATCACCATACCCCATTGCACGAAAAAATGCTCTTCCTGCGGCAATTTCCTGCATTTTTTCCGGATACTTTCCTTCCTTCAACTCATATTCTTTATTATAAGGAAGCATTTTTCTTGCAATCTCATCCATGCAGACAAACCCGCCTTTTTCATTGCCTTTTATGATACCTTCGGTGCACATAGTGCCTATAGCATCTATTTCCGCACGGCGGTTTACTTCTTTTAACTGCGATCCGTCTGCGGAAACAAACAGACCATAATTGCTTCCATATGATCCTGCCGCCTGACTTTTCTGTAAATGAATTACCCCATTTCCCACAGTACTGATGATAACAAGCAGCATCGTGGTCAGACAGATTGCCATCATGATCAGTATACTTCTTGTCCTGTTCCTTTTGTCATTGCTATATGCAATCCTGCTTATTGTCTTCATCTGAAATCCACCACCTGTCCGTCCTCAATCACCAGAATACGGTCAGCGACCTGTGCAATTTCGTCATCATGGGTAATCATTACAATTGTCTGTCCATATTTTTTTGCTGTCATCTTAAGCAGAGCGATTACCTCATCACTGGTCTTAGAATCAAGATTTCCTGTCGGCTCATCTGCAAATATAATTTCCGGACGATTCACCAGTGCTCTTGCAATTGCTACTCTCTGCTGCTGTCCTCCGGATAACTGATTTGGCAGATTATAAATCCGGTTTTCAATCCCCAGAGTTGCAATAATATCATTTACATACGCTTCATCCACTTTTCTTCCATCCAGCCCCAGTGGCAGTACAATATTTTCCCAGACATTAACAGATGAAACCAGATTAAATGCCTGAAAAACAAATCCGATTTTTCTTCTGCGGAAAACAGCAAGGGCATCTTCCTTCATCCTGTATAAATCTTTCCCTGCTAAAGTAACACTGCCTTTTGTCGGGGTGTCTAGCCCTCCAAGCATATGAAGTAATGTACTTTTACCGGAACCTGACTTTCCAACAATTGCGACAAATTCTCCCTGCTCAATCTGAATGTCCACCTGATTGACCGCTTTGACCTGATTCTCACCTGCGCCATAAAACTTACAAAGCTGCTTGGTTTCTAATATCACACTCATGTGTTGCCTCCTTTTCATCTTACATCCAAATTGTATCAGGGCAATCTTTCATTTCACTTTCAAAAAACGAGCAGAAGTCTTACAGAATTGTAAGATTTCTGCTCACTTAAAATTTAACCAACATATGGTAATTGAATCACAAACGTGCTTCCTTTTTTCTTTTTGCCGGAGGTTACCGTAATCGTACCTGCGTGTTTTTCGATAATTTCTCTCGATAGAAAAAGTCCGATTCCTGTACCACTCTTTTCCATGACCTCCTTGGAACTTCCTCTGTAAAATCGTTGAAAAATTTTGTGATACTCATTCTGCGGAATACCAATTCCCTGATCCTCAATTTCCATTCTTACAAGATAGTTTCTTTTTTGTAACCGGATAAATATTTTTGAACCACACGGACTGTACTTGACCGCATTATCCAGAACGTTGATCACAGCTTCACCAAGCCACCTTTTATCCTGCATAATCGTGCATGTTTCCAGCTCTTTTTCATAGTCAAAAACGAATTCAATTTCTTTCTCATCCGCTTTAGGATAAATGCGATTCACAGCAGATATGACAGTATCCATAAGCGGAAGTTTTTTCTTATTAATCTGAATCAGTCCAGTTTCCATCTTGGATATTTCAAGAAGCGACTGCAATAATGTCTCCAGTCCATCCAGAGCACTCCGACAACGGATACGAAACTCCTCCTGTTCTGTGGCACTTAAGTCATTCTGCATCAGCACACTAAAACATGTATCCAAAGCTGCAACCGGTGTCTTTAACTGGTGAGAAATATCAGAAACCATTTCTTTCGTGTTCTCCTTTTCTGCCCTTGCTTCTTCCTTTATCAACTGAATATGATGTCCGATTGCTTCAAGCTGGTCATTCAATTTTTCCAGTTCTGCATGATTTTCCGTTTTCAGTAAATCACCAAATTTATTTTCACGGAATCTGATCAGAATTTCTTCCAACTGGTCTAAAATTTTCTGATGACACGCATCTTCTTTTTTCTTCCAATAAAGTAAAAAAGTCAAAAGAAGCACGCATATCACAGTGCTTACAGCACCGGTCACCATAACCTGATGCCGGAATTGCGAATAAAATGCATTCCCTTTATTCCCCCAGTATCCATATTGCTCCAATAATCGCCTTCCCTGTTCGTTAGTTTCAATACCCTTATCCTTAAGCAATTCCGAAACAGCATCCAGCCCGGAAAATTCTTCCTTTGCAGCAATCTCTGTCATAAGATTCATTTTATATTTATAATCTTCATAAAACACATACGTGGTAAAGCAATTTAATATTGCAAACAATAATATGACAGGTAATACCAAGGAGAGCACTACTGTAATCTTCTTGCGACATCTCTTTGTCACTGCCTTACCTCCTGATTCCATATATACCCAAGACCTCTGATATTCTTTATATAGACCGGTGCAGCCGGATTGTCTTCGATTTTCTCACGGAGTCTTCTAATATTGACAGCGATTGTATTTTCATCCACAAAATCCCCTTCCAGATCAAACACATTTTCCAATATTTGTGTTTTTGAAAGAATCTGTTTCGGATTCTGAAGAAAAAAAGTCAGCATTTTCAACTCCGTTTTTGTCAGACTGATTTCACGACTCTTTATCAGGACTTTCATTTCTCCTGCGATAAATACGATATCTCCCGAAATCATCTTTCCGGCTTCCGTTTTCTCCTGTCTGCGGCGGAAATATGCTTCTATTTTCAAAAGAAGTACCGAAAGACTAAACGGCTTTGTAATATAATCATCTGCCCCTGCTTCATATCCCATGACCTGATCTATCTCCTGATCTAGTGCTGTAAGACAAATAATGTATGTATTATAATTGCATCTCATCCACCTTACAAATTCCAGTCCATTCCCATCCGGAAGATTCACATCACAAATGGTAACATCCACATTATTATCACTTGCAATTCTTTTCGCTTTTTTCACTGATTCTGCTGAAAAAACCTCATATCCGGATTTTTTCAGTGAGAATGTAATTCCACGATTTAAATTTTCATCATCTTCAACCACGAGTATACCTGGCATAGCATCTGCACCTCTCTTTATTTATTCATCTTACAATGCTTCAATGCCTCCACAATTGCACTCTCTTTCAATCGTGACATTAATGTAATCATCCGGCTTTTGTTTCAGTTGGGACAAAAGAACAACCGTCTCGACTGTTGTTTCAGTTTCCAAGGGAAGTTCTTTCACTTCCTCGCCATCAACAGGCACAGGGAAGTTGAATACAATCTTCTTTATCCAGCTTCCGTCTTTTCTCTTTTCCGGGAACATCTCAATTCGCTCAATAAAGGCTTTCATAAACTCTTTCTGTTCTGCTTCCGTTGCGGAATGGTAGACTTCATCAAATGCCAGTAAGAGCCGATAAATGTTATCGCCGGAGATTTTCTCCTGCTGGATGCTGCGTATCTGACTTTGCAATTCGCCAATCTGAACTTCGATTTCTTCTATCGTATCATACTGTTCATCATATCGGCGCTGCAAATCCAAAATTTTTCTGTCATAGTGGGCATCGTTGATGTCCAAAGTATCCATCTGACGCTCCAAGCGGCTTTTCGTTCCAAAGGCTTGCTTTAGCTGTCCTTGCAGAACGGCGATCTGCTTTTCCATATCCTCTGTATCAACCGCCGTTCCAATTTTCGCTTGAATTGCTTCTATAAATCGGGGATTGCTGACCATAGCGGAGATGACCTTCGCCACAAATTTGTTGATTTCCGTCTGCTCGATATTCAGCCGGAAGCTGCACTCATGTCCCGTCGGCGTAACCGTATTTTTGCAGTAGTAATAATACCGTGTTTTCTTGTCCTTGCTATGAGCCTTGGCAATATTGCCGTACATACTCTTTCCGCAACACGGGCATTTCAAAATACCGGATAGGATGTGTGCGTGGTCTGGATTGTTGACCTTTTCCCGCTTAAAGGAATTGATCTTGCGCTTTTCCTGTGCCAGATACCAATCTTCTTCGGAAATGATGGCTTCATGCTGACCATCGTAAACAGGGAACTCCGACTGCTCGACCACGTGCATCTCATTTCTTGTACCTTGCCTCTTTTCGGTTCTCCGTCTGCCATAAGCAATTTTACCCATATAAACGGGATTATCCAGTACGTCCTGCACGAAGTTCCTTGAAAATCCGGGGATGGTGTTATTTTGCCGCAGCTTCTTCACAAACCCGTTGCGGTTGAGATATTTAGCAACTCCGGCAACGCCCTCATTGGTATGGATGTAGCGGTCATAAATAACACGGATTACTTCCACTTCATCCTCCGCAATGACAAGGTTTCCGCTTTCCAATTTGTATCCATAGGGAGCGAAACCGCCGTTCCATTTGCCCTCACGAGCCTTTTGCTCCCGTCCTGCCATTGTCTGTGTGCGGATATTCTCTCGCTCGATTTCCGCCACCGCAGACAGCACGGAAATCATAAGCTTTCCGGCATCCTTGGAGCTGTCAATGCCATCCTCCACGCAAATCAGGTTGACACCAAAATCCTGCATAAGCTGCAAAGAGTTCAGAACATCGGCTGCATTTCTGCCAAATCTGGAGAGCTTAAAGACAAGCACATAGGAAACGCCGTCTTTGCAGTCCTGGATGTCGTTCAGCATCCGTTGAAACTCCTGCCTCCCTTGGATGTTCTTGCCGGAAAATCCTTCGTCAGAATACTCCCCGGCAACGACCATATCCTCGTATGCCGCATACTTCCGCAACTTGTCCCGCTGGGCATTCAAGCTGTATCCGTCTACCTGCATGGAGGTGGACACTCTCGTATATAGATAACATTTAAGTTGCTTCTTTTTCAGAATCGCCACCTCCTTCGCTCATTTCTTTTACCATCAATCCCTCGTTGCGGATATAATACTCCAAAAGTCTAAGCACATAATCCGGTGCATGGCGGTTGTCCAATTCCCACTCGGTCATAGTCCGGTAAGGAATATGGACGAGCTTGCAAAAATCTTTCCGGTTCAGTCCTGTGCTTTCACGCAACTTAATAATTCTGTTTTTACAATCCATTCGTCTTTTCTCCAAAAAAGCAAAAATACACGTTGCGTACATATTATAGCATAGCCGCAACAAGTACGCAACGTGTAAATTGTAAATTTTTACGCAGCCTTATCCGTCAAAGGCTGCGCTTGCTTATCATCCTTGGAACACTCCACCGTTTGCGGAGTGTCCTGCTCTAATTTATCCAAAACCTGATGCCCGTACTTCTGGAGCATCTGGCTCATAACATCCACACAGCGGTCAAATGCCGCATTATATTTCGCTTCCTCATAATATTTCTTCAATAGGCGATTCCTCCATCAAAGTTCCATATCCTGTCCACGCTTCCGGGCAGGGTGTTTGTGTTCCTGCGTTTCCTTTCCTCTGATGAGGATAGAATTGATAAAAGCCCGAACCCTTTCGGATGCAATTTCCAGTGCATCCAGAAAAGGCTGGGCTTTCTGTTTCAGTTCCATATATTTTTCGTTTACTGCTTCATACCGCTGTTTCCAGATGGAAACCGTCTTTTCAGCGGAAGCGAGTTTCTCCTTCAAGCGCTTGTTGTCAGCATTGGCGATAATGCCGTTGACCGCATAGCGTTTGAGCGTGTCGCATTCATCCGGTGTCAGCGTGATATTATTTCCGAATGTGGCTTTCTTTCCCATCGTTTCAATCTCCTGCACCGTCAGAGCAACGGTCTTTGCTGTTTTGGTTTCCTTTTGCAGAGCTTCCAGTTTCTTTTTCTGTTTCTCCGTGGCAGCTTTGGCATTCTCCAACCCGCGCTCCGCCTGTGCCACCTGTCCGGTCATAGCTTCCAAACGCTGCTGTTCAGCCTGAACCTTGAACTGTGTCACTGTCAGATGTTCCTCGGTACTGCCACGCTCTCCACGCTCCACATCGGTATATCCGGCATTTCGCATGAAATGAAAAAAGTCATCCTGCAACACACTGTAGGACGACTTCAAAATCTTTTTTCCTTTTGCGTTCAACATTGGATTACCATCCTTGTCAAGCACCGGCTTGGACTCCCATTTTTTACTGCGGCTGACCTGCGTGATCGTTTCCTTTACCGTTCCCCGGAGGGATTCATCCTTACATCGCTTCGACCACAGAATTTGCTTCTCTACCACCGGGATATAAACCACATGAAGGTGGTAGTGGTACACATCTTCGCCCAGAGCTTCGGACATTGCCCGGTTGCGCTCGTCGGCGTGCATCACAGCGGATAGGATATACTGCTCACCGCCTACGATCTCCACGGCGGCTTTATAGGCATCGGCATAAAACTGTTTTGCAAATTCATAGCCGCCGTGATTGTAGAAGTAAGCAGAGTTCACATCAAAAATCAACTCACCGTATTTGACGGCATCCGTTTTCAGACCTCTTGTGGAGATTACACCGTCCTGTTCCATCTGCTCAAACATTTTTACATAATCGTCCGCGGGGGCTTTGAAATGAATGTTCAGAGAAGTGCGTTCCGGTACGATGTCCTGATTGCTGTAGCTGTCCTTTTCACGCTCATTGTGTTCCTGTACCTTTGCCACATCAGCCGGTGTTTCCAAGTCCTGATTCCGAGCTACGGTGCGGTGGATTCCATCATTTCTTGCCATTGGATTTTTCCTTTCTTTAAAATTTGCAGACAGCGGAGGGCTGGAGAACGGCACTTTTTCAAAGTGTAATAACCCACTATGACACTTTCATCCATACTGGCTGCAAAGTGCCGTGGGCTCTCCCGAGAGGGGATGCGGTCACTGCGGCGACCTCTGCTGACCAAAGCGAAAATGTCTGCGCCTTTTCCCATGGTCAGCCCGTCTGCATGGAGCCGTTCTGCCGAACTACTTCTTGCATCCGGTGGCAGCAAAAACCGTATCTTTCACTGCCATCCATAGGCAGCACTGCGGTGCGCCTATGGAGACGGGAGATGCGAGGGGCTGTTGCCGAGGCATCACTTCTCCCGTCTTTTCTGCCATACGATGTCGTAGCCAAGCACAGCGGCAAGCTCCAATACTTCCTTATATCGGATGCTTTCCCGCTGTAATTTTGCGGACAAATTGGAAACGCTGTCGCTCCATCCGTATTCGTCCGAGAGCAAGTCAACTACTTCCTGCATGGTCATTCCGGCACGGATGATCTGTGCCTTTATTTCATTGCGTACATTCATATTGAAAATTCCTCCATAATTTTGATTTGTAGTTTGGTACGATAGCTACTCTCCGAAGCGGAGCGGATGCACCGAACAGTGAAAAATCCGGCAACTCCAAAATCGTTTTATTTTTGCGGGTGCGATATTCTGTCCATATAGGCATATATCCCATTTTATTGTTCCGTGAGGTTTAGTCTGGAACAGTGAAAACACCCATTGTTCCGTGAACAGAGTACACGGTTTAGAGAAGCACGATTTGGCGAAATGGTTTCGTCCTGCGGTCAAAAACTTCGCTGTTTTCATTACCATTGATTTTCGATGTCCGAAAACAGGTCGGCTCTGAAAACCGCTGTTTCCTATAACAAGAGAGAACGGGGGGTAAATGCTGCGTACATACGTACAGAGCACGACTGGAAAAATCATTCCCGCCAGCCCTCCGGTACGTACGTACACGGCGAAACATCGTAAAATCCATTTATATGAGGTCTTGCCACAGCTTCCACGCCCATAAAGCCCCACACCCGCCGTCCGGCAGAGTTGGTGATGTTGTTGCAATGCTCCAGATTGAATCTCCCGGCATTGGCAATCATGGCATCGCTGAAGCTACGGGCTTTCAGCGGTGCAAGGGAGTTTTCCTCACACCACATCCGGTATATTTCATAGAAATCCTTGGAACTGATGGACGCATCCGCTTTGCGCCGGATGTATCCCTCCGATTCCATGAAATCGAAGATATTGTTGTTGTCACGCTTGACCGCTTCCCGGTTTTCCCGGATACGGTCACTCTCTGTGAATTTGAAGTTGCTGGCAACAAGCCGCCGCAATCCTTCCAATGCCCACAGAAAGATGCCCTCGGCTTCAGCCTTCATCTTCTCTGCAAGGTCAGGATCGTCGGCTCTGTTCACAGGCCTTTCCTTGGTAGTCAGCACAAGCTGTCTGCGGTAAAATCCGTCACTTCGGTCATACAGAGCTTGCAGATCGCCATTACTGAACGCAAGAAGACGGGCAAACATCCAGCCCTGATAACTCTGCTTGCCTTTACGTTCCAAATCCATCTTGCCTTGTGCTGTCACGATGGATTTTACATAGTTGGTCTGGCGCAGGGCTTCCATTCGCATATCATCATCCACGCACAGCAGAATGTGTTCCAGATCGGCACGGGCAAAGCGGTTTTCAGAAATTTTGCCGATACTGCCGTCTTTCATATTTGTGCCGAATATAGAGGATAGCACCGCACCGATTTGAGATTTGCCCTCGCCGCCATTGCCTTTAATCACCATCATGCGCTGTCCCTTGTTGGAGGGGATCAGGCAATAGCCGATAAACTCCTGCAAGGTGGGGATGTCCTCCGCATGGAGCAGCCCATCCAGAAAGTTCTGCCAGATTTCAGGTGCGGGCGCGTTGGGATTGTAGGCAACAGGCAGACGGCTCCGCACAATAGCAGGTCTGCCCTCAGTAAATGTGCCGTCCAAAAGTAGCGTACCGTTGGACAAATGAATTCTATCCTGTTCCGGTGGAAAGTCAGGCACTTGTGCTTCCAGTTTCAGCACTTCCAGAATGTTGGTGATCTTCCGGGGGATATTGTTTACGGCACAGAATTTCAGCTTGTCGTAAATCTCCCCACGCAGAGGGAGATCGTCCGTCACTCGACCATTGGGCGTGAAAAAAGCTCCGTTTGCGAAGATGATTCTGCGCTCCTGCAGAAATTCTTCACAAAACAGAGCTTCGTTGATGTTCTGCCCGTCAAACCAGACAGGCAAATTCATATCAGGCGTTTTCCGGTTCTTCGCCATGGTGCGCCACCTCCTTTTTCTTTCGTGTGATGTACTCTTGCAGAAAAGCAATTTTGCCGTCCTGCATCAGCTTGTCCACCAATGCCACCCGTTCTTCCAGATCACCCACCGTCAGCACATCTGCCATATATTCGATATAGCAGTGCATCTGGCAGGCTTCCACAAAACGGTCATCCAGAGCATCTTCCGGTGTCTTGGGTGCGTATCGTACTTTCCAATCTTCCAGCAGATGCAGATAATTCGTCAGCACCCGGAAACACAGCATTTCATCCTCCCGTAACTGACGGATATAGGGACGCTTCGGCTTGACCATAGCTGCGGCAGTGGGCGGTTTTGGGTCAAGTCCAAAGTCCGCAGCCAGCTTTTGCGCTGCTTCATAACTGCTCAAATCGAACAGCCTTGCCACAAGGTCGATTACGTCCCCCTTGGCTCCGCAGCCGAAGCAGAAAAAATAGTCCTCATTCAGCTTCAAGCTCGGATGCCTGTCGTTGTGGAACGGGCAGCAAGCCATGCCGTTGTGGCTCACTTTCAGCCCGTAGTGTTCGGCGGCTTGCTTGACGCTGATTGCCGCCTTGATGGTTTCATAGATTGTCATAGAAAACCCTCCGTTCATAATATTCTGGAAAGCACGAAGCACCCGCCGTGATTGGCAGGTGCTTCGCTCCTTCTATTATGGTTATGACGGATTTTTCAAAAAACAGGCTAATGACAGGACAATCCTGTTTCAAAAAACAGGACAACTTATCTGAGGGCGTAGATTTCTTTACATTTACATGATATAATTAGAAAAATGAAAAAACAGGACAGGAGGGCAAGCATGAATCAAGAATTGATGACATTGGATTTCTGGCAGGATACGGTCATATATGAGAGCAAAACATTTCCTGTCGGTACGCTTGCCTGTGATGCACTGAATGTTCCTGTGAATACCATTGCAAAAATAAACGAGCAATGCGAGAAAATCAATCTGCTGCTTGGAATATTAAACGCCGGACAGGATGCTTCTGCACTCTGTCCTATTGCAAAGGAAGCTGCTCTGACGATGCTTGATATTCTCAGTCAAACACCGCCGTTCTCCTATATGAATATCTCAAAGCACAGAGAACGGATTGAAAAAGTCTTTACTGTGGACAATGCGCTGAAATATGTGGAGTTTGCCATAAAAGCCGCAACCAATTCTTTGCAATTTGAAGAAATCCAGAACTTTACCGATGCGATGATGCTCCAACGCTATACCGCAGTTTTCGGGCATCTGGCATACTCCCTTGGGGAATACCAAACGGCCATGCTTGATTTTGCAGAAAAAACAGACGGCAACGAAGCAGACCGCACCGCAGAGGGTTTTGCAAAAATGTTCGGCAGCTATTTCCCGCCGGAGTTTTCCATCACGGAAGGCAATGCCTGGATGTCTACCCTGAACAATTCCGTTCAGTATGTATCCGTCATCCGTCCCGGCGAAAAAGTTGCGAAGCTGGTCAAGCGGATGCACTATGTATCCTTTGTAGGGATGTTCCGGTCTGATCTTTTTGAGGGCTTATGTGTTGGTCATGCACCGAAGAAATGCCGGATCTGCGGCAAGTGGTTTCTGACCACCAACGCAAGGCACACCAAATACTGCGGTGGCTATGCACCGGGGGACAAGCTGCACCGCACCTGTCGGCAGATCGGCAATCTGAAAGGGCGAGAACAGAGGGAACTTGCGGACGATCATCCGCTGAAACAGATTTATGAGAAGCGGCTGAATACCATAAACCGCTATATAAAGCGTGGTACTCTGGATGAAGATCTTGCGGAGGTCATGAAAAAGCTGGCAAAAGATAAGATGCTCCAGGCATTGAGCAATGTCGCTTATGCCAAGGGCGATTATGAAAAAGAAATGGGACAGGCGGCTTTGAAGAAAGAAGCACTAAAAAGAATTTGAATTTAGCTAAGAGGTGAGCAACGTTATGTTAGAAGTAGTATTTAGCGACAGTGCCGCAGGGACTATGGCGGTTGCGATTGGACATAAGGGTTTTTTAGGCGGAGCAACCAGTGTAATTATCTCTGATGGGACAGTTTCAAAAGAAGAAATAGAAAAGTTCCAGCATCAAGCAGAAGAACGGGAGCGTTCTGGTTGGGAGAATGCTATACCGTTGGAGGGAAATCGTAAGGACATAGTTAATCTTCCGTTGGCATTGTCTGTGGGCAACATCTCCGAAGCAGGAATTTGTTTGGAGCGTGAGTCGGCATTATCTTTGCTACTAAGCATACTGCCCGATATGGCATCTGAAATCGTAACTGAACTTCTCAATACATCCCGAAAGAACTATGCTACGCTACTGGAAAAAGCACAAAACGGAGAGCCGATTCGTGTTTGGGTCGGACGAGAACCAGATGATGTGTGCGGATTGTATTGGCTTCTGGAACAACTACGACCAATCGGCTTTGAAAAATTGGATGTTACCATTGTGGAGCTTCCAATGTGGGAAACAAGACCAGATGGATGCATTGTCCAGTATAACGGTTGGGGAGAAGTTGAACCTTATCACTTGGGACGGATGGCATCTCTTGGAAAGAAGTTGCCAACAAATTACCTTCGTAGTTTGGCTAACCGCTGGAGAGAACTCCAACAGGAAAATTCTCCTCTTCGTGCTGTTATAAACGGCAAACTGGTCAGCGTATCAGAAACTCTGTATGATACATTTATTCTTCGAGAATTGGATACACTGGACGACGAGTTTAAGGAAAGCGTGCTTGTTGGACAGGTTCTTGGAAAGAATCCATTAGGGATCGGTGATGGGTGGATTGCTTTGCGTGTGGAACAATTTATCAAAGAGGGACTTCTGGTCCCAATCACAACTCCTGCACCAAATGCACCTATTTATCACCGTATGTTAAAGAAAATAAAGTAATAAATAACCCATTAGTTGACCACGGGATATTTATGAGTATTACTAAACTGGAAGGAGGTGCGCTATGCTGAATGATTTTACATGGAATATGACCGGATACATACCGAAACACGCTGTCAATCCATACGGTGATGGCATCATTCCCTATGTGGCAGAGCGCATCTTCCAACTGGAGCCGGAACCGCCAGCGGTTAGCAATCCAAATGAACATATTCTGTCTGCCTTGCAGGAAAAGAATTTGCTTTATTTTTCGTTCTTCCTGCACCACTACGAACCGCAGCTCAACAAGCGCATCAAATTCTTTCTCGGCGTGGATGGCGGCGATTTGTATGACACAGACCGTTTTATAGATATAAAGCTCTCCTGTCGGGAGCAAATGCTCCAAAAGCTGATGGACTATGATCCTGCCAAGGGTGCAGAGTATGCTACCTACATTTTCCCGTTTATCCGGGATGCTATGCTCCGTTTCCGCATGGGCGAAGAAAAATGGTCGGTGTCCTCTTTGACCAATTACAAAATGGTGCGGTCAATGGCATGGCTGTACCATAACACCAAGGATGCGGTCAGCGAGTTTTCCAAGAAGTACAACTGCGAGCTTGCCCTTGCGGAAGAATATCTGAAAGTTGTCCGTGGCATCCGCAATCAGCAACTGTTCTATGTAACAGACGAGGATGGCGAGGAAACAGGCGAAGATGTTGCCCTTGACGATAGCTGGAACTATACCGACATCCTCTGGAACGGCATACAAGCAGAAAAGGTGCAGCGGGCATTTGAGAAACTGAATTACCGGGAACAGACCTTGCTTGAAAAGCGTCTTGCGATCTGCATGACCTGTGGGCGTGTCGGCTCATGGAAAGACCGCCCCACCTTTGAAGAACTGGCGGTTATGTTTGAGGGCAGCACAGCCAGCGGTGCAGAACGAGCCTATCGGAAAGCAGTAGACAAACTGACGGAACTTCTGGTTGCCGAGGATGCAATCCATGCTGTCCGGTTAAAACAGAAATCCAAAACTAAGCGCAAAAAGAAAATCGCCGCCGCAATCTACGAATACCAAGCAGACTGCGACGGCGAATGGGGCGAAATATCATTGGATTTTGAGAACGGCACAGCAGAGATCATCCGGCTTGCTGATTGGGATACCATGAAAACAAATCGCTTTGCGAACAAGGTGATAGCGTATCTTCTGAACTGTGAAAACGAGAAACTGCCAACGAAAACAATGCTGGCATTTGAACCATAAAAAGAAAAAACCGCTACAACATTCATCCCCCCTTTGGAATGAGAATTGCAGCGGTTTATCTGCTTGAAACTAATTATTCGATATTTGTGATTTTCTAATCATCGTTTGCCAGATGGGTAAAGCCTTTGTTTTTCTCAATAACCTTGATACCATAAACATCTGCAATTTGTGCAGGATAGGTTTCAAGGATTTCACCAGCGTATTCAATTTCGATCACATCTCCGATTTCAGGTTCCGGTGATGGATGCACATTTCTGATCGACACTTCAATTCGGTCTGCACTACTCAATTCCCAGCTACCTTCAACAGGCTTCACAAGATAATTGCCATTATGAATTTCCAGAATTTCAGCTTGGAACACCTGATGCGCTTCGTTGGAAAAACCTTCAATCTGAATGCAATGATTCTTGAAAACCAGTCGGCCGGTTTCTACCAGTTCATCAGTATGATATTTTGTTTTATCTACATACAAGCGGCCATCTTGATGATCCTGTCTGAGAGTGAAATCAAAATACCCTCTGTCAGACAGCTCATAGCTTACTCCGTTTGCATAGTCATAGATAATGACACGGTTGTCAATCATGCCTGAGCCCCAACTGATTGAAGAACACAACTCAGGCAAACCGTCGCCAGTGAGGTCGCAGAAATAGGCGTTCCAGATTGGCATCCCCGTATAAAGTGAAGTGCTTTTACTACCCTTAACAGCCAGCATCTCTCCGTAAGTCCAACGGAAGGTCACATCTGGAAACTCGGTGAGGCTGATTTCAAGACTACCGTCCCATTTCATTTCATCAGGGGTTTCAAGGTAATCAAACCACTCTATTACGGAATTTATCTCGTCCACAATACGCACTTCTACATTTTCTACTTCAACATAAACAATAATGTCCTCATTGGTGGGGTTCTGCATATTCACACCAATCTTAAACCACGTATCATTTTCTGCATCAAATTCCACAGACATACCATGCGTAAGATAAGTGGCTGTGTATCCGGTTTCTGCTGTTTTATTAACGGGGAACAAAAGAACTTCTGTATCACCCAATCCATCACCAGACCATATTTTGATTGAATTTCTGACTGTGCTGACTTCCTCCTCCGTATATACAAATTCCTCTTGACTTCCTGCGGGAACAACAATTCGCAATGTATAGCGGTCTTGTTTAGGATTCGTCAGGAAGCAGGCCGCAACGCCCACGCAAATAATGACTGCAATAATAATAACCCAGAACGCAGGCTTCTTATAATTCATCACAGACTTCACGCGCTCCTTTACACCTACCTCGCCAAAGGCAAGAGGACAAGCGGCGATCATGCGGCGGTTTACACTACAGGCAACAAGTGCTTGCATATAATCGGCTCTCTGCTCATTGCCAAGTTCCTTGATGACTTTTTCATCGCAGGCAAGCTCAATGTCACGACACAGCAGAACATAAGCCAACCACATGAGAGGATTGAACCAATGAATCGTCAGCAGGAGAAAACCAAGAGGCTTCCACCAATGGTCTTTGCGGCGAATGTGCGCCTGTTCGTGGGCAACAACGTGCTCCAGATCCTGACCATTCATGTTGAACGGGAGATAGATTCTCGGTTTGATAATGCCCAGGACAAACGGAGAACTTACATTCTCACTCTGGAAAATGTTGCCCTTGTAGCGAACAGCGGTATCCACTTTACGACATAGGCGCCAATAACTAACTGCGGTATACAAGAGAAGGGCGCCGACACCAATCAACCAGATAATATTCAAAATCGGAATCCAAATCTGAAGCGGGTTTGCACTCGTCAATACATGCTGTGGTGGGGCAAATGAGGATAGAACAGGATTGACCACACTATTGATCGCCGGAACACCGCTGTCTATTGTGGGTTTGGCCGCCATTTCAATATCCAACGGAATTGTTTCTGAACTTGGGATAAGGCTTAATGCGCTCTCAAAAGAGAGCGGGCAAATCAATCTGACAGCCACGATACCCCAAAGCAGAACATTGACCCACTTGGGAGCTTTCTTCAAAACAAGCCTGAGTATCAGCACAGCCAGGATAAGCCAGCTTGCAGATATACTCATGTTGATAATTTTCAAAAAGAGTTCGTTCATTGTGAACCTCCTTTCCTGATGCGGTCGATCATGCGCTGTACCTCATCAAGCTCATCTTCGGACATAGCCTGATGCTTTGTAAAAGCAGCGATAAAGGCAGGCAGAGAACCCTCGAATTTTTTCTCAACCAGTTCATCGATCTCACACGCCTGGGCTTCATCTTTGGAAACGAGAGAAGTAACAGTGCCATTGTCGTTCTTCAGCACACCACGCTCTCCAAGACGCTTGATAACGGTATAAGTCGTAGTCCTTTTCCATCCGAGTTGATCCTGGCACAGCTTTACAAGCTCGACAGCAGTAACCGGCTCATGCTCCCACATAATCAAACAAAAACGATATTCACTTTCGTGAATCTTCGGAAAATCCATATTCACGCCCTCCTTGTCTACACCATTAGACTTCGCACATAGTCTACCACATTAGACAGCCAAAATCAATAGAGTTCACAGAAAAGATACAAAAAAATTGCCCGCAGAATTTTTCCCACGGGCAAAGTGTTGGTTAGCTATCAAGCGGTTTGTATTCAGTTACAGTTTTCAAATAGGTTTCGGGATTACCGTTCAGTATCAAATCAGCATATCCAATCGGATCATTGTAGATCAGATAGTCCAGTTCTGACCGCTGATACATATTGTCGGCAACCTCGTTCTCCACTGCGATGGTATCAATAGAAATCATGCTGCCATCAAGGAATTTCAGCTCCACACAGGCGTTATCCATGTTGAACTCACAAGAAATCAATCTATCCATAAGAAACCTCCATTTTGCTGGATGTTAGATCATCCCAAAATATTTGAATGCTTCTCGGATTGCTTTTTCCTTCTCCGGTGGGCATTGTGGCTGTCTGGAATCCTCGGACTTCGGCAGATTGTAGTTCTTGCCGACTTCCAGTCCGCATTTTCTCTTTATCTGAGAAATATAAAGGTTGGAAACCTTTAACCCGGTATGCTCCAAAACATACTCCTTGATCTGCGGATAGGTTGCTCCATCTTGGAACTCGGACATATCCATATCTTCCAAAGAGAACTCAACCCGAACCTTTTTCGAGTCGATCTCTCCCTTGGAAAGCAAGACCACCGTCTCAACGGTATTACCTCTTTCCCACAAGAGCCGCCTTACCTCTTGTCCATCACGATATATCGGAAAATTAAACTCTATCGACTTCAAAGGCATCTCTGACTCTCCATTAGGATATATCTGAATTTCCTTTATTAGATAAGTTATAAGGTTTTTCTTTTCCTCGTCACTTATTATATCATAGAGCTTTCCGAAATTCAGCATAAGCTTGTAAATATTGTCCAGAGTGATTGCTTCCATTTCGATAGAACTTCTTCTCAGCTTTGCATCTTCAATCCGTTCTTCCAACTCGACAATCGTATCATACAATCCATCAAGCCTTAATGTCATATCGTGGATTTTTCTTTCTCTAAAACGAGCATCAATAGGCAGATTATCAATCTCTCGTTCCAGACGGGCTTTATTCAAATCTACTTCTTTCAGCTTGCTCTCATAATTGGCAAGTTCCTTGTCAATAGCAGTGGTATCGATCTGTACGCCAATCCGCTTTTCTATCTCTTTTGCAAAATATTTATCACTTACCAATTCTTTAACAGCTTCAATTACAAGTGGTTCAATGTCTGTTTTTCTAAGCGATGCCTTGTAATCACAATGATGTCCTCGCTCCTGCTTATTTCTACCACAAATATAATAGTAAACCTCTTTGTATGTGCCGTCTTTATTTATCCAAGCGTGTTTGTTCGTATACATTGAACTTCCACAAAGGGGACACTTTAATATCCCCGTCAAAAGGTGTGACCTATCCTTACCGATTTTGGATGGCTGTTTAATTCCTGTTGCCATACGCTTTGCGTGAACCTTTTGCCACAATTCCTCGCTGATTCGTGCCACTTCCTTGCCTCCTCACGGAGCATCGGGGTATCCACAAAGCCGAGGGCGTTTGCCTTAACCGCAAGCTGATTGATACGGTTGCCAATAGCGGACAGCTCACGCATCATTTTATAGAACTCTGGGTCGGGCTTTTCGCAGAGCTGATAGCCCCTTACCATTTCTCTTAAAAAGGCTTCTTTTGAGCGACCCGATTTCCGCACAAGCTCATTAAGGTGTTCGGCTTCCTCCTCAGTCAGACGGAAAAGTATCTGCACATTTCTTTTTCGCATTGTCCTCTTCCTTTCTCTCGGAAAGTCTGTTTATCTGCAAGCAGCACATACACACAACGCCGAACAGACCGCCGAGCATTGTGCCGATAATGAAAAATAAGAACTCACTCATTCTTGAACTCCTTTCTGTTCTCACGGGGTATTAGGGGCTGCCCCCCTAACAAGCGAATTTGGCTAACCAAATTCAGTGCTTGGTAAGACATCTCATTCTTCGCAGTCCTCCTCATACATACACTCACCGCACACGGGGCAGAAGTACGGACAGTCCGAACAATCCTCATTTTCCTGTAGTGTATTCTCGCCCGCACCGTCAAGACCGTCCTCGCTCTGCTCGGTAATATCGGCTTCGCCGCAGACAAAATCAGCATCGGTAAAGTTGATAAGGTCGGTATCGAACAGGATAATTTTTGTCTTTTCCTTTGCCTGTTCAGGGCTTTCCGCACAGACGGAAACGGTCTTTCGGTAATGGGCAGTAAGGGTTACATCATACTTTTTCAATGGTTCATTCCTCGCTTTCAGTAATAAAATTTGATTTATTTTCGGTTGTTCTCGGAGCAAAAAAGCGTTACACAATCAACGGGCATCACTCCTTTCACGCTTAGGCATAGGTCTTGCAATTTCCAGATAGGACAACAAAAAATCGTTGAAGTCCTTGCCGACAGGCGGTGGATTATCAACGATTTTGTAGTCTTTCTGCAACAGTTCCTTCAAAGTAGCGGTACAAAGCCTGCCTACCTTGTCATTATCCAGATGCAGAACAATGGTCTTAATTTGTGGATTGGCACTCAAAAAAGTTGTGAGGGCTATGGGAATTTTGCTGTCCTTCATCTCTTTCTTTGGCTGATACACACCCGAAAGAGAAAGCAGACTTTCCGATTTGTAGTCCTTGCCCTCGCATTTCAGATAAGTGGCATAGGACAGCAAATCAATGGCGGCTTCAAATAAATGCACGGTATCCGCAGGCTCTCTTGCCAGAAGTCGGAACGAATACCGCTTGTCGCTGCCCGATGCGTCCTGCTTGAAAGTGCTGCCGATAGTGCTTCACAGGGCGGCATATTTCGGTGTTCCGCCTTCGTCTTTGCCGATAAAAACAGCATTGTGATAATCGGCACTCTCATAAAGCGTGCCGTCTGAGATACACTCCTGTATGAGCTGATAGTCAATACCACGCCCGAAAAGATACTGTATCACTCTGTTACAATCCTTATTTTTGGGCGGCAGGAGCAGGACTTTCGGTTTATCTTTCTTGGGAGCAGGGGGTGGCTTCCAGTCCGCCATCGTCTGTCCCGTGAGAATTTCCACGGCTTCTACAAAGTCATATTCCTTGACCTTGATGAGATAATCGAGGGCAGAATAGCCGCCGAAACCTCTCGACCACCAATACCATTTGCCGTTGGAAATCTTTAAGCTGTCGTGTTCTTTCGTGCAGTAGACATTGCCCGCCACACGCTTTAGGGTGCTCGGCTCATACCTCTGCAAGTAGGAAAGCAAGTCCATCTGCCGTGCCTGCTCAATCACGGAAGGATCAATCTGCACATAGGGTCGGTTACTTCTCATTCAAATAAAATCACCTCCTGAAATAGAAAAAGCCGAGGGATTTTCCATTAAGAAAACCTCTCGGCTATGTAAATAAGTATCTTTTTCAAATTTGTCTTAATTGCTCTTACATAATAACTCCTCAAGTTGACAGTTGATTACCGTTTTCAACATTTTTGAAAACTCTTTTGCAATGTCAAAATACCTTTGTTTAATGGCAGGAAACTCCTCTGAGTGTGTTCCATCTGGTAATTCAGCTCCAACTAAGTCATTCAGTAATTTTTCGCCTTCTGTTTTTTTTACCTCTAATTCTTCAATATAGCATTTGTCTAACAAAGGTTTTGCTATTTCATAACGCCCAGAATCGTCCATAAACAAATTAAGCAATCTATAAAAAGCTATTTCTTCGGCAGTATCCCCTCTTTGGGCAGAATCATATTTATGCCAATTCAATATTAATTCATATAGTCTACTATATCTATACTTATCAATTTCATTCATTTGCTTTTGTTTTTCTATTTTTTTTAGTCGCCAATTATTCATCAGCGAAATAATTATATTGGCTATTGATGTAACAAGTGCAGCAAATACTGCTGCTGTAAGAATAACTGTAGTAAAGAATTCATTTAACTCCATTATTGCTTCTCCTTGCAACTTAAAATCTGTGTTTTTTATTTTGAAAGCTTACTCAAATTGTTTTTAAATAAATTGTAATATGTTTCTTCAAACTCGGTTACTTTTAATATTCTTTCCAAAATTTTTTTGTGAACTTTATCTACCGAAGCATCTTCATTTTCTTCATTCCCAACATCATACACTTGCAAGCCCAAACTAATATCAATAATACTTTTTGTAATAGTGTCAATCACATCAATCAATTTAATAATCTCTTTCTGTTCATCATCCGAAAGCAAATAACCATGCTTTTGAAAATGTGAATACATAATTTTCATATTCATATCTGCTGCTTCATAGGCTTCTGAAAGTCCATTTTCTTGAAAATTTTTTTGAGAAGGTAAATTTATAATAATATGCCCTAAAAGTTTTTCCTCTGGTAATACATTAAGCAATTCGGCATAAGCCTCTCTCAATCCTTTATATCGTTCTTGATTTACAGTAAATTTTTGCTTGCTTTTTTCGAGCTCTACTAAACGCTTATTATTCTTAAATGCAATAACTAAGGAAAAGATACCTGCAACTAAGGATGCTATTACGCCTGCAGAAAGCAATTCTAATATAATAGTAATTCTGTTATCCATTTTTCTCTCCTTTCCTTACAACAATTTTCCTAATATATATCCTAATATGGCACTAAGTAAACAGAAAAATAGATTCCATAAAAGTGTTTTGGGAAAAGTCTTTTTTTCCTGCTTATTTAATGTGTTTTCCAGAAGAGTATTTAAGGCATTCACTTGTTCTTGATTCATGGTTGTTATTTGTTGGCTAATTTCTGCTTCCTGTTTCATCTGTTCAAACAACTTTTTTTGTTTCTCAATTTCAAGTAGTGCATTTTCAATAATTTCTTTAGAATCTTGCAGATTCTTGCTAACAGAATCAATGCTTACACTTATTACATTATCTTCTGATGTCTTTAAGTTCTCTTTGTTTAGGCTTGCCTTTATGTCTTTTAAGTTTACTCCTAAAAATGATGAAATAACTGATATAAGCACTTCCAATATTGCCGTATTCAATTTATCACCTCCACAATATGTTTCTTATTATTTCACTGGACTTGTTTTATTTTTTCAAAATATTTATAATATCAGCTATTTTAGGGTCATAATCTTCCCCAGATTGATTTCTAAACGATGTACTACCATTATCTATATTCCAAGAACTAAATGCTTTCAGTACTTCTTCACGAGATGCTTCTGCTCCATATGCATCCAAAAAGAATTTACCAAAAGAAATAGCGTGTATCCTATCTGAGCATCTTATCGCTTCAACCATAAAGGACTTAGCAAGTGTAAATAGTAATTTAGATAATGAAATCAATATGATAATAATGAACAAGCAAGTAACGCCATATGCTATCATATATCCAATATTTTCTGTTTGCCAATCTCTATTTGCGACAAAAATAACGGCAATGACAATCGTAGCAATCAAAGAAACAATCGAAACTAAATATAGCCAGAAGGCAAATTTTTTATTTCTTTTTTCGCTTTCTTTCAAATTAGTAAAAACATCCTCTATGTACTTTGATAAGCCCGTCTTTACTTTTTCCTCGGATTTTCTTCGTTCTTCTTCACCCCGCTTTATTTTCTCATCATGTGCCGCAAGAATTAGTCTTATTTTTTCAATAGCATCTTTCTCTAATGACTTGTCTAACCTTACTTTTTGTCCATGCACACCATATTCTATTGACAAATCGTTACTATTGTCCTCTTTACTCTCATATGGAATAACAAACAATATAATTAAACCTATTTAGGTCTGCTGGTAAAGGGGTATCCTTTCCTAAAACTACAGGTATAACTAACGGTATTCTCCCTTTGTCTAAAAATGACAACATGGATATAGTTTCATTCGCCACAAAGTGGCTTCCATTAGAATTTTTTGAAATCACAACAATTACCGCATCAGCCTTCGCAATTCCTTTGCCAATATCTTTGTATATGTTGTTTCCAATGGGAATTTTGTTGTCAATAAATACATCGTAGCCATCGGCTTCTAACGCTGATGACAGTTTAAGGGCAAATTCCTTGTCTATATGCGAATATGATATAAAAATATTCATATAATCACCTTTCTCTAAATTTTCTTTATAAGGCATCTTTATTATAGCACAAAATCTTGTATATTTTTACCAACGGTGACAACTATGTAAAAGCGGCATCAGCTTCACGCCAACGCCGCCTTTTTCTCGGTCAGTCCGTTACAAAATCCCTGCTTTTTTGAGATACCCAACGCTGTCATAACAGCCACGGAAGTAAATCGACTGCAATTCCATATCCGTAAGCTGATTTGTCAGCTCCATTATTTTAATCAGAGCTGCACATTCTTCTTTGGTAAGCTCCGCCGCCTGCTCTGTATCAAACACTTCTAATACTTTCGGATATTGCTGATACAGGCTCTCAATCTTATCCTGCAAGGCTTTGTATTCCTCGTTCTCTTTAGAAAGATGAGAGATTCAATTTTCATTCTCTTGGTCGGTGCATTTATGACCTTAAAAATAAGCTCGTCAACACAATCCGTATATCTGCCTTGCTGTATGAGCTGATTTTTTAACTCTACAAGGCTATGTATCAAAAGTTTTCTTTCGTGGCTATCCAAATATATATGATATTTCTGTTCTCTCATAAATAGCACCCCCTCTTTGGCTTCATTGTATAATAGTAAAAAGGACTGTCAAAACTATAACTTCACAATTCTTGGATTTACGATACAACAAATCACATTATACACATCTACTAGGTAATATAATTACCAATCCATAAAAATGTGATGATGCGTTCAAAGAGGATAATTACTTAATCATTTTCATTGCAAATCACAATCAGATGACATTAGCAAATTTTCTAATTTATTCTGAGCAAATCTCTGAAGATAAAAATACTTATCAATAATTTTATAATTCATATTTCTATCAATTTGTTCAAAGCAAAAGTCTATTAACTCTTTTATAAAACTTTCACCAGACAGATAGTAATCCTGCAAGATTATATTATTCTCTGGAAAGTGCAGATAATTATAGATATATTTTTCATCAATATCCTGTTCAATGATTCCCTCACCTGTTCCTGGCATTTTAGGAACCAGTCCCGCCCCCAAAATAGATATATATTCACAATGTCATTAACTTTAGCAAAAAGCAGAAATCGTAAGTATTTATAAAACTATGA